>NYTZ01000169.1 GCA_002683735.1 Flavobacteriales bacterium | reverse complement strand
GTCATGCCGGTGATGCTCAACGCCTAATCAGCGTCGGGTTTTCGACTTGATGTGGCCGCCCTGACGCGGCTTGCGAATCCCGCCTCGGCGGGATTTCGCGTGCTCGGCCAGACGGGGACGTGGGCCGCGCCACAGGCGTTTTTGCCGTTGTAAGGCCCGCCATTCTTCTTCCGGAAAGGGCATGTCGGCCGTGAGCCAGGTGTCTTCGATGGGCGACTCTCCAAGGATTCCGGGGGCAGCATCGCTCAGAATTGGACCGGGGGCAGCGTAAGCGGCAGGATGCACATTCGCCTCGGAGGTCGCTGGTTCGACTTCTGAATCTTCCGGAGGCAATGGGGGACGTTGGGGTCCCTGCTTGCGCCAAATCCAAGCCAGAAATCCCCCCATGGAGGCACCTGATAGGTGACCCTCCCAGCTGACGCCTTCTTCAATCGGGAAGATGCCCCAGACAATGCTGCCATACAGGAAGATGACGACCATGGCCACGCGGATCAGCCGCGGGTGGCGGCGGAGGATGCCGCTGAGAAACAGAAACGCCACTTGCGCATAGACCACGCCGCTGAGTCCAATGTGGTTGCCGGGCGCACCACTGAGCCAGAGCAGGGCACCCGTCCCGATCCAGGACCAGGCGAGCACCTTCAATCCCAAGTCCCGGTAGAAATAGACCAGCATGGCATTGAGCGAAAAGAAGGACACGGTGTTGCCCCACAGGTGTTGGAAGTCACCGTGAAGGAAGGGCATGGTCAGGATGCCGAGTAGGCCTTTCGTTTTCAGTGGGCGGTTCCCGAAACTGCGCCAATCCAAGTCGAACTGGGCGTCGATCAGAAAGGCGCCCCAGATGAGGGTCAGCAACCCCAGCGTGACGGTGAGGGCATGGCGGATCAACCGCCGATCGGCCTGAAGCACAGCGGCTTGATCTGCTGTATTTGCGGGGCGCGGCCGGCGGTGGTGGCGACGAAACGGCCGAGCACCCCGAGCAATGCGGACATCTCCGGGAGCGTGGGAGGCGGAAGTCCCGCCGAAATCGGGCGGCGGGGTCGCATCCACATGGTCGTTTTTATAAGAACCCACCCCATTAAGATAGCCCGCAAAACACAGAACTACTTTGCCGGACAAGAACCTGAATCGGCAATGAGCGTTACCGAGTTGCATGCATTGATTTCCCTGCTGGAAGATCCCGACGAGGGCATCTACACCACTGTCAAGCAGGAGTTGGAGAGGATTGGAGAGGCCGCCGTCCCCAGTCTTCGCAAGGCCTTGGAAGAGGATGGGCATGGCGCCATGTTCCTTGACCGTGCCAAATCGATTCTCGACCAGCTCGCTACGGATGAGATCCGGACTTCGTTTGCCGGTTGGGTGGAATCCCCGGATCATGGGTTGACCACGGCGCTGCTTTTGCTGGACCAATATGTGGACCCGGCCTCCGAAACCAGCAGCCTTCGCGAAGACCTGCAGCGCATCCGCCAGGACATCTGGCTAGAACTGCACGACGACATGACGGCCTTGGAGCAGGTGCGTGTGGTCAACCGCATCTTCTTCGAACACCACGGATTCGATGGTACCCGCGGCGGTGCAGCCAGGCCAATGCACGCCTTGCCGAGCCAAGTGTTGAGCCAACGCAAAGGCAACAGCTTGGCCCTTGGAGCGTTGTATTTGGCCATGGTCCAAGAGTTGGGGCTGCCCATTCATGGCGTCAACCTGCCGAACCATTTCATTCTGGCTTATTGTGATGGTGGCCACCTCGGCGAGTTTTCTGCCGATGGCAGTCCGGGCAGTGTGCTCTTCTACATCAATCCCTTCAACAAAGGCGGGGTGATTCACCCGGAGGAAGTCAACGCTTTCCTGGGCCACTTGGACTTGCCGGTCGATCAGGGCCATTGTGGCCCTTGTCATCCTGTGGATGTGCTGCGGCGCCTCATCGGCAATCTGGCCTACGCTTACGAGCGTCAGGAAGACCTTGGGCAAGCCGAGCGCTTGCGGGAGTTGCTTTTCTTTGTGGAAGGGTGCTCAGCCCCGCAGAACGCCGAGCGTTCTGAATAAAATCCACAGGTCGCCGAGCACGTTGCGCTCGGCAGCGTACTGGGCTTGAATTTGAAGCTTGGCGGGGAGCAACACCTCCCGGTAATGGGACTCCGCATCCGCGGAGTGCGCCAAGGCCTCTCCCTCATTTCTGAAGGCCAATGCATCCGGCCCTGTGATGCCCGGGCGAACGGACAGGGCCGCCTGCCAAATGGGATCGTTCAGGTCCGCGAATCGCGGCACTTCCGGCCTCGGCCCCACCAAGCTCATGTCGCCCCGCACCACGTTCCAGAGTTGGGGGAGTTCGTCGATCCTACGCCGACGCAAGGCGGCACCGATGGGCCGGGGCGATTTGGAATCGGCAGAGGATACGTCCATGTCGCGAAGTTGGGCAGGACGGGGCAATTCCGAAGGCTCCGGATTACTTTCACAGCCCAAAGCATTTTATCATGTGGATGGAAAAGGACAATCGGTTGGTTCGGGAATTCCGATTCAAGGACTTTCAAGAAGCGTTCACCTTCATGACCCGGGTGGCCTTCCTCTCCGAGCAACAAGGGCATCACCCGGTCTTCCACAATGAGTTCAGCTACGTGCGCATCGAGCTCAATACACATGATGCGGGCCATGTCGTCACCGACCGTGATCGCAAACTGGCCGATGCCATCGACAGGTTGTTGCAGTGATTTCTGACGTTGCTGAGACGAAAAAAGGCCCTCCTAAGAGGGCCTTTTTTCATGAGGTGATGTTCCGAGGTCACTTGCCGGCAGCATCCGCAGGGGCGGGGGTGACGTTGGCCGAAATGGTGATGCGGGTCTGTTCGGGGACGGTGTTGGCATTGATGGTCACCGTCTTGGTCTGCTTGTTCTTCTTGCCCTTGGAGTTGAATTTGACTTCAATCTCTCCAGTGGCGCCAGGAGCAATCGGCTCCTTGGGGCACTGGGGCACCGTGCAGCCACAGGATCCCTTGCACTTGTCGAGAATCAGGGGGTTGTCGCCGGTGTTGGTGAAGGTGAAGGTGTGGGTCACCACATCGCCCTCATCGATGGTACCGAAGTCGTGGCTGTTTTCAGCGAAGGTGATGGATGTGGTCGGACCAGCTTCAGCAGGCGCTGCAGCCGGGGCTTCTGCATTATCACGGGCGGGGTCCATGTTTTGGTCCGCGGCTGGAGCGGCAGTTTCGTTGGCGGGCGCATCGGCATTGCCGGCGTCCTGGGCACCTTCAGTGGCGCCCCCACAAGCGATCAGGAAAAGCGGGAGGGCAAAGAGGGAGAGGGAACGTGCGATGTTCATGTTTCGGGATTCGTATGGTTCAAAATTAACGGGGTCTTCTTTCGGTGTGGGGCGAAGGGCAGGGGTTGTTCCCCTCCCGGGCGTGAATTACCGATTGCCGATGCCGGACTTCTTGTAAGTTCCGTCGCGCAGGACCTCGATTCCCCGTTGGTAGATGGGGTTGATGGGGTTGAAGACCTCGTAGAACGCTGTGGTGTCGAACAGGGTTCGGGCTAGGATGGCCTTGAGCCGCAGCTCGATGGCCGGCAGGCTCGTATTCCAATCGGCCTCAACAAAGGGAATGTCCTCGCCCTCGCCCAGCACCACCAGTCCATCCAGCAATTCCTGTTCGAGGCGGTGTTTCTGGACAAAGTCGTCCCGGTCGGCCAATTGCTGCTCGAGCCGAGGGCGATTGCCGTCGACATATTCGAGGACGGCTCGGTTGAACAAGCCCCGGCGGAGCAAATCCGTGAAGTAGACACTGTTGAGGCTGGTGTCGATCGGGACGAAGACATCCGGCAGGATGCCGCCCCCCCCGTATACCGTGCGTCCCAACACTTTGGTCTTGTACTGCAAGCTATCGGGGAGGTCGAGGCTGTCCAGGGACATCAATTCTCCACGCTCGAACCGCTCGTATTTCTCCCGGCGGTAGGCATCGACCCCTTCGTCGTACGGCTTCTGGATGCAGCGCCCGGCAGGAGTGAAGTATTGCTGCACGGTCAAGCGGACCGCACTGCCATCCGGCAAGCGCACCGGTCGCTGGACTAGGCCCTTTCCGAAGGTGCGTCGGCCGACAATCAGCCCCCGGTCCCAATCCTGTACGGCTCCGCTGACGATTTCGCTGGCGGAAGCGCTGGATTCGTCGACGAGCACGACGAGTCGGCCTTTCTCAAAACGACCTGCCGTATCCGCGACCCGGTCCTCTCGCGGGAAAGAGCGTCCGTCGGTGTAGACAATCAGGCGATCCTCGGAGAGGAATTCATCCCCCATGGCGATGGCGGTGTTGAGCATGCCACCTCCATTGCCCTGCAAGTCGAGGACCAGATCCTTCATGCCTTCGCCTTTCAGTGCATCGAGGGCAACCAAAAGCTCGGACATGGTCTCTTTCGAGAACCGGTTCACCTTGATGTAACCGATCCGGTCGTCCACCATATAGTGGGCGTCCACCGAGTAGATGGGGATCTTGTCGCGCTCGATGTCAAAGACCAGCAGGTCGGTGGATTTTCCGCGGCGGATGCCCACCTCGACGTGGGTGCCCTTTGGGCCTTTGAGGCGTTCCATGACCCCTTTGTTGCGGATGCCGACACCGGCGACCACTTCTCCGTCGACCTCCACGATGCGGTCGCCCGCCATGATGCCGAGTTTCTCACTTGGGCCACCTGCGATGGTCGACACCACCATGATGGTGTCCTTCATGATGTTGAAGCGGACGCCGATGCCTTCGAATTTGCCATTAAGCGGTTCATCGGCTTGCTGCAGGTCTTCCGCGGGGATATAAACAGAGTGCGGGTCGAGCTCCTCGAGCATCCCACGGATGGCGGTTTCGACGAGTCCGTCCAAATCCACGGAATCCACATACATGCGGTTCATGTAATAGAGGAGCGTGTTGAATTTCTCCCCTTGCTCCTGCACGGGCTTCTGCGCGAGCAGGGCCGCAGGAACGAGCAGGAACAGTCCAACAATCAGGGGGAGGAGGGGACGCAACGTCATGTCCGAAAGATAATCGCAGGGGTCCCCCTGTCAGGCGCGGAAAGAGGAGGCAATTCCCAAAAAATGAACCCCGGCAGGCGGCGTATCTTGGGGGCCTTGGCCCATCCACAGGGCGAGAACCTGCACCCATGATTCGATTCCCCTTTGCCGGTCTGCTGGCCCTGTTGGTCGTTCCTCAATTTTCCTTGGCCCAGACCGAGAACTTGCGCTGCCCGTCGGCCTTGCTGACCCAACCATTTGAGGTGGTTGAAATGGAGGCCATGGATGTTGAGGCGGCGTGGGAGCGTGCGGAAAAGTTGGCCGAAGAATCCGGCCAATACTTGTACGGCGTGGTGCAAGACCAAACCGAAGACTTGGCTCCCACAGCCTTCACGGACCGCCATGCCGTGGCTGTGCACTTGCCCGCGGCGGCTGGATTGGCCCTGCACTTCTCGGACTTCCACCTGCCCGCCGGCGCCCAACTTTGGGTGACGGACCTCACCGGTTCTTGGCAAGAAGGACCTTATGATTTCCGGGACAATGACCACCACGGTCGCATCGCGACCGGTGATGTTCCGGGGGAGTGGGCGGTTCTGCGGTTGTCCGCACCGGCCCACCTCATGCCGGGTGTGCGGTTGACCATGGAAGGGGCAGCTGCCCTGTTTCGCGATGTTGAGGCTGTCCGCGGTGGATCGCAGCCGTGCGAAGTCGATGTGGCTT
>NYTZ01000168.1 GCA_002683735.1 Flavobacteriales bacterium | reverse complement strand
CTCGCGGTGGTTCAGTTCCCAAGGTAAACCGCATCGAAGAATCGGCCGTAGCCCTCGATGTCCTTGCCCTTGAACAGCTCCACGTAATTCTCTGTATGAATGACGAACATGCTGAAGCCACTCGTGTTCAGCTCAATCATGGATTCTCGGTTGGCTGTCAGAACCTTATAGTAGTCCATGGCCCGGTCCTTTCGGGGGAAAGCTTTGACCAGAACCAATTGGTTTTCCCGATCAATCAGGTTGCTGGTCACCTTCAGCTCTGCGCTGGCAAAAAACTGCCGATTGAAGTCGGCCAGCGACGCCTTCGTCTTGTCTGACCCGCCTTTTGCGACAGGAATGACAACGGCGAAATAGTGCTCGAGCACGGGCTTGTCCGTGAAGTTGCCGAAGTCCTTCAGCTTGGGCGCCGCATCGGCCTTGTCTCCATTGCCCGGCGCCTCCTTTTTTCCGGCGCCTAGGCCTTGAAGAATCTCATTGGCCGCAACAGCTTGGTCGCTCGAATCACAGGAGGCCACCACTTCTTCCAACGCCGCGATGTAGTTGTCGCGGCCGCGGGCCCGACCATCGAGCCAACCAATGCACTGTGCACGAAGGAAACGGTAACGGCATTCCTGAGTGTGGTCCGGAACCGTATCGAGCAACGCGTTGACCTCGGTGAGGATGGACTGGTAGTCCTTTTGGGCGTAATAGCGAATCAAATGCGCCTCATAGGCCGCCAGTTCATCAATTCGACGCTGCTCTTCGAAATCGACAAATTCAGGGTTCTCGACAAGCTGTGCCCACTCACTTTCGGGGTACAGTAGGGAAATCTGATCCGCCCAATACTGGGAGTTACAGGTGCCACAGAATGGATTCTGGTAATTCTCGGTCTCTTCGAGGAAGAGGTAGGTCCGATACAATTGGTAATGGGCCAACGGGTGCTCCTCACTCTCGTCAAACCGGTCTAACAAGTCCACCCACGCTTCGATGGCGTTGTCCGTATCGTCCAACTTCTCCTTGTAAATGACCCCGCTTTGGTACACTGCAGTGGCGGTTTCCACGTCGGCCGAATTCCGTTGCTCCTCGCTGCAGGGAAGCCCCTCCAACAACTCCTCGGGCGTGGGCAATTCGCCGCCACTGCCCAGCAAATCCGTCGCGGCCACATCCTCGGCCACGTCCTCAATGGTGCTGAACCCGCTGTTGAGCTTACGGCTTCGGCGCCAGTCGTCTTCGAGGGGCCGGTCGCCCCAACGGTCCAAGAAGTAAGACTGGCCCGATTCGCGGAGTCTGGGGTTGTAAGGCCAGAACGCTGTGGCCGCACCCGGAACGGACATGCTGGCCGCCAATGCTTCTTCAGCCAACCTTGCGGCCTCCTCCGCCTCGCGCTCCTGTGCCCGGCGCAGTTCCTCGATAATGTCTTCCATACGGGCATACCGCGCGTCCTCATCGAGGTCACACAACTCCCGGAGGCTGTCGTTTCGAACGATGACCGTCAACTGCTCCACGAGTTCGGTCAAGCTCATTGCGTTGTTCCGCACCTCGGCATAGCGAGGGTGGTCCTCGTCCATGTTGGCCAACGTGCTGTCGTAATAGGCCTGGGCCTGCTCGTATTCGCGGTCTTCGAGGTGCAGGTCGGCCAACCCGAGGAAGCTCTTCATGCGCGGGCGGCGGTTGCCACTGTTCTCCGCCAGGGCGTCACGCAGGTAAGCCATGCCCTCCTCCCGGTTCAATTCCTCCAGTTCGATCTGGGCCAGGGCATAGAAGATCTGGTCCCGGTACTCCTCGTTCTTGTCATCCTCGAGCATGTCGAAGAACAAGTCCTTGATCTCCTCGCTGTCCCCCCGGCGCCGATCAAAGGCCAGTGCCTGCTGCATCCGTGCCTGGAACTCCATTTCGTACGGCGTTCTCAGCTTGACCACCTCTTCGAAAATCTCGATGGCCTCCCGGTTGCTGCCGTACTCTCGCTTCAGCTGGGCGAGGACGAACAAGGGGCGGGCCTTTGCGCTTTTGGGCTTGATCATGGGGATGGCCCGCTCGATCGAGCGCATCGCCTCTTCGACGTTGTCCTGCGTCAGGTTGAATTCTGCCTGAACAAGAAAGGCGTCCGCCCGAAGTTCATCGGAAGCGTCCCGCTCGCCCACCGCTTTGAGCAGGGAACTGTTCGCCTTGACCATGTTGCCCATGGCCATGTATGTCCGCGCCAACCATGCTCCCGCCGCCACTTGGCTGTCCGGCTCCTTGTGCTTCCGCTGCAGGTACTTGAACACCTCTTCAGCCTTGACGAGGTCCCCCTTGTAGAAATGGCCCTTTCCAATCAAGGTGTAGTTGTCGTCAATCCACCGGTTGAGTTGGGGCCGCTTGAAGTCCTTTTGCTGGCTGCGCGGGGGCGTCATGGCGTGGCGGTCCACCACGCGGGAGCACTTCTCGATGGCCCGCTCCATTAATGGGTACAGGAAGTCTGCCTGGTCTTCAGTGCCGTAGAGGAACAATGGAATGACCTCGTCCCAGTCTTCCTCATGGGTTTCCGCAAGCTTCGCATCGGCCTCCTCCATGGCCAGACGGGCAAAATGAAACCCATTGAACCGGGATGTCGTGTTGTGATACGCCCGATAAAAGCGGCCATCGCGCTGGGTCGTACACCCCGCAAGGACCAGCATAAACGACACGACAATTCCACCCAGCAACAAACTGGGGGTCAGGCGGAATACTGAAGATCGAAACGGCGATCGTGGCATGGGTGCTGGGTTCCGTGGGGGCCAACCCGAAAGCCGCGAAAATATTGCATACAAGGTCCGCCGCTGACAAAAAACCACGGGCATCCATGTGCTGTCGACCATCTTTGTGGGCACATGGCCGAGCGGAAGACCCCGACCCCCCCCAAAGGCAGCGCCAGCTCCAAGCAGAAATTCCGCCTCATCCTCCAAGAAGAAGGCACCTTTGCAGAGCGTTGGGCCATGCGGGTTCAACCGGGTCAAATCCGTGCCCTGGCCGCCCTTTCCATCGCACTCGTGGCCGCCATCACCTATGCCTTGGTCGCATTGACCCCACTCAAGGAGGCTGTCGTCCCTGGCTATCTGTCCACGGAAACCCGGGAAATGCAGCAACAAGCCATGACCACGGCGGACTCCCTGTCGCAGGTATTGGCCATGCAAGGGCGCTACATCCAAAACCTGAGGGCCGTGCTGATGGGAGACCTCCCCGCGGGGGCCCTTGGCGCCATGACCGACATCCCGACCCCGAACGACGTCCCGGCGCCCACCCTTGGGCCTCAATCCGGCGCCGCACTAGAGGGGCTGAAGACACGGGTGGAAGAAGAGGACGCGTTCGCCATTGGCTCCCCGGGAAGCCTGGACGAGTCCGGACTTTGGATTCCCCCGGTCGAGGGCCGGGTTTCAGCTGGCTGGAACCCCGGATTGGACCATTGGGGCGTGGACATCGTCGCCCCGGAAGACAGTCCGGTCAAGGCCGTGGGCGATGGAACCGTCATTTTCGCTGGATTCACCACTGGCGGTGGTCACACCTTGCTGGTCCAGCATCCGGGGGACCGTGTGTCGGTGTACATGCACAACAGCCGCCTCGAAGTCGGATCTGGAGACCGCGTCCGTCAAGGAGAAATGGTGGCTGTCATTGGCAACAGCGGAGACCATAGCTCGGGGCCCCACCTCCATTTTGAATGGTGGGAATCGGGGGTCGCCATCGATCCGCAGTTGCGGATTTCCTTGCGCTAATCGAAATCAGGCCTCGGCCCCCATGCCATTCCAGTCCGTCATGCGGCGGAATGCTGAAATGCGGGCCTCCAACGCATCCGGCGACACGCCGCGAATGCCTTCGGTACCAAAGGCCTCACAGGTAAAGCTCGCCAAGGCACTGCCCACGACGATGCCTTGCTTGAGGGTCTCAAAATCAGTGCTTCCCGTCCGGGCCACATGGCCAATAAAGCCGCCGGCGAAGGTGTCTCCAGCTCCCGTGGGGTCCACCACATCCTCAAGTGGCAGCGCGGGGCAGAAGAAGTAACGAATCTCACCTCCTTCCATGTGGAACAACAGCGCCCCGTGCTCCCCCTTCTTGATTACAAGGTAACGGGGCCCCATGGCAAGGATGGCCCGTGCGGCCTTGATCAAGCTCCGTTCCCCGCTCAGCTGGCGCGCCTCTTCATCGTTGATGGTCAACACATCTACCCGGGCGATAACCGCCTTCAACGGTTCCATGGCAATGTCCATCCAGAAATTCATCGTGTCGAGGACCACCAAGTCCGGACGCTGGTCCATCTGGTCCAGCACCGAGGCCTGTAAGTTGGGGTCGATGTTGCCAAGCATCAAATACTTTGCTCCCCTCCACGCCTGCGGAATCTCGGGGTTGAAATCAGCCAGCACGTTCAACTCGGTTTCCAACGTATCCCGGCCATTCATGTCCATGTGATAGGACCCCGCCCAGAAAAAGCTCTTGCCGCCTTCGGGCCGATCGATGCCGTCCAGCGCCATGCCTGCGTTCTGCATGGCGTCCAATTCAGTCTGCTCAAAATCTTCTCCAATGACGCTGACCAAGCCGGTTCCCACCCCAAGGCGACTGGCCGACCAGCCGATGTAGGTGCCCGCACCGCCGACGATGCGTTCGCGTTCTCCGAAAGGAGTCTTGATGGAGTCGAAGGCAACGGTGCCCACCACCACCACGGAAGAGTCTGTCCAGCTCATGGTACAAATTTGCGAGCGCGAAGTTAGGGGCCGCAGGAAGGCGGTTGGAGCATTGCACCAAATGACATCATCGCGTATCTTTGCACACCCTTTGAAAGAAGGGAAGAGCATTCCCCTATAGCTCAGCTGGTTAGAGCGACTGACTGTTAATCAGTAGGTCCCTGGTTCAAGTCCAGGTGGGGGAGCACAAAAAACCCCGGGTTCGCCCCGGGGTTTTTCGTTTCCGCGCCTCTCGTGCTCACAAAAGGTTGATGCGGCTCGCCAAGATGTCCTTGTAGCTGCCGCCAATCGGAATCTCCTTTTCCATGCCCTTAACCTGGATCATAGAATACTTGATGCTGTGGATGGCATCTAGATTCACGATGTAACTGCGGTGAACCCGCATAAAGCGGCGCTCGTTGAGCTTGTTCTCCACGTCCTTCATGGTGCTGTGAATCGTGAAGCTCTGCTCCGGGGTGTGCACCACCACATAATCCTTCAGGGCCTCAATGAACAGCAACTCCTCGTAATCCACCTTCATCAGGCGGCTCCGATTCTTGACGAACAGATACTCCGCCGTATCCTTTTGCTCAGCCATGTTCCGGAGAAACTCATTCTCCAGACGGGCTTCTTGTTCCTTGGAGAACTTGTGCATCGCCATTTCGATGCTCGTCTGCAGGTCGACATCCTTGAACGGCTTGAGGATGTAGCCGTGAGGCTCCGCCAATTTGGCTTCTCCCAACGTGCTGCGGTCCGCATATGCGGTCAGGAAGATGATGGGCACATCCAACGTGCGCTTGATCTCTTCTGCAGCAGCGATTCCATTCATGTCGCCCTTGAGCATGATGTCCATCAAGACCACATCGGGGCGATGACGCACGGCCAGATCGATGGCGTCCTCACCATTGTCGGCAGAAGCCACGACATTGTAGCCTATTTTTTCCAGTGTCTGCTCGATGTCCTTGCGGACGATGCTTTCGTCCTCGGTGACAAGAATGTTGATGGACATGGCGTTTCAGGTTTCGTTTGGTTGAGGGTCTAATCCCTCGAATCGTTCGATGGATGTCAAGGCATCACCCGTCAAACAGGTTTTTTGGTCGCCTAAATTTAACCAAAAACCGCGTGCCTCCGTCGCTTTCCGCCGATAACTCTGCGTCCAGCTGCTCACTCAAGGCCTGCACGAGGTACAATCCCAAGCTGTCTCTGCCCCCCCAATCAAACCCATCCGGTAGGCCAACTCCGTCGTCCCGAACCTCGATTTGAATCTCCTCTTCGTCCGGGTGATCCTCTGAAAGCATACACCGCAACGCCACCGTGATGGTTCCCTTTTCCCTGCCCATGAAAGCATACTTCATGGCGTTGGACACCCACTCGTTCATAATCAACCCACACGGAATGGCTTGATCCAGAGGCGCTTGAATGTCTTCTAGTTCGGTGACCAGCTCAACCTGAGTTTCCGACTGATAACCTTGGATGATGTTGCCAGCAATGCGGGTCAAGTACGACGGGAAACCAATGTTGGACACATCGGTATTCTGATAGAGCGTCTCGTGGATGATGCTCATCGTCGACACCCGGTTCTGGATTTCTTCCAGACCCGTAATCGCATTTTCATCCTTGACAAATTTCTTCTGCAGGTTGAGGATAGAATTGATGATTTGAAGGTTGTTTTTGACCCTGTGGTGCACCTCTTGGAGCAGAATTTCCTTCTCCTTCAATGCGCTGCGAATGGCCCGGTCAATGCGCTTGCGGTCCGTGATGTCGTAAGCTATGGCACTGATTTCGCGCTCCCCCTCGGCATTGTCAATGGGGTTGAGGAACAACTGCAACCAGCGCTTTCCGTCATCGGCCTTCTCGTCGGGCAAGGCCCACTCGAACCGTTGTGGCCGTCCATCCAAAGCCCGTTCAAACCGGTCCTCCAAGTCAAATCCATTGACAACCTGGCTCTCTGCCACCTGACCCGCAAGAGTCTTGGATGTGGCGTCCAATGTTCCCTCCTCCTCGAAGCCCAACCACCGCTGGCAATTGTGGTTGACGCTCGTTAATGCATGGTCGGATTTGGATGTCCAGATGATGAAATCCTCACCAGACTCTACGATGCTTCGAAGTTTCGCAGTGGCGCTGCGCAATGCGGCTTCCGCTGCAATACGTTGCTCAATCTGCAAGGTCAACTGCTGATTGGCTTCCTCGGCCACCTCAGCGCGAATCCGTTCCTGCATGAGGACGTGGCGGTCCGTCACATCGGACAGGCTAACCTGCACTGCAGGCTGGCCATCAAAAATGGTCAATCTCCATTTCAGGGTCCACCGGGAACCATTGGACAATTCCAACTCCCATTCGTCCACCTCCTTGCCATTTCGAGTGTCTTGGATGCTCTTCACAATGCGCTCACGCACCCCTTCGGGAAAAAGGTTCTGGAACTGTTCCCCCTCCAAAGCGCCATCCGTGCCGAAACCCTCTTCGGCCACCGGGTTCGCAAATCGGATCAAATCATCGACCAGAATCACAATCCCATTGGGTGAGCTCTGAACAAGCAAACGAAATCGTTCGCGCTCCTGGATCAAGTCGAATTCAATGTGCTTGCGGTCGCTGATGTCATACATCATCCAGACCTCGCTGCCATCTTCTAATCGGCCCTTACCAATGTCAAGGTGCAACATTTCACCATTGCGGTTGGTCAGCATCCAGTCTCCGCGGTCAAACACCCCGCTGCCTTCTATCGGCTCTAGGTTGCCCATCCTCCGGAGCCCGAGTTGACCAATGGGGTCACCGATGATTTCCTCCGGGTACTCTACCCCCACCATCGCAAGGAACCTAGAATTGACGTCGAGAATGACGTCATCTTTGATTTGCACGATAGCCTCCTGTGCGATGTCGGTCAGTCGACGATAGTGGGCCTCCCTGTCCTGCAACGCTTGCTGACGAAACCGCTGTTCACTGATGTCCGCCAGTTGAAGGATGTCCAAACCCGATTCGGGACCTTTCGACATTCGAACCTCCACTGGAAAGCGGATGCCGCCTTTCCGCTCCGCCTCCAATTCCATCCGAAGCGGAACCCGATATTCTGCCGGAACCTCACGCCATCTCAAATCGAAATAAGAACGGTCTTCCTCCTTCCAATGCAACCAAGACCCCTCGTCCAAACGCAGGCCTTCCGGTACAACCCCTGATTCCCAACCAAACAGGAAACAAGCCCGTGCATTGGCCAATAGCACATCTTCCCCCCGCACCAGGAACAAGGCGGATGGCACCGCATCCATCCATGCCCTAGACCACCCGGTCGCGCCCTCATCCCTTCCTTTTCTGCTCATCGGTCGGTTTTGGCTCCATTCACTTTGGTGATGCTGCCTGCCTTGTACTGTCGAATCAGACGCACCACACCGTTCTCATCGAAATATCGCCAGATCCCATCACGCAACCCGCCACGGTAAGCGCCAACCGATGAACGACGGCCTGTGGGCCAATACGTGGCATGTTCTCCCGTCGGAATTCCAGCCACATAGGCCCCTTCAAACCGCACACGTCCTTCGGGGTCAGAGTGAATCCACCGTCCGTTGCGATCTCCGTCCAGATACTGGCCTTCTCGGCGGTCATCCCGAACGTGTTCCACCCATGGGCCCACTTTTCTGCCCCGCTCATACAAGCCGATGGCCAAGGTGTCTCCCGCCACTCCCAATTCTAGGAATTCACCTTCTTCGCGGCCTTTTCGATAGCGTTCGTCCCGGTGCAAGGATCCATCTGCATGGTACCATTTCCAACGGCCGTGCCATTGGCCTTTCCTAAATCCACCTTCCTGCTCCAGCCGACCGTCGCGGGCATAAAACTGCCAATCTCCATCCCGCTTCCCTTCCAGATAAGAACCTATTGCTTTGGGCGCTCCGTCGGACCAGAACTCTGTCCATGGTCCCGTCCTTCTTCCCAGGCTATCCAGCATTCCGGACGCCTGCAGCATTCCGGATCGGAACACCTTGACTTCCACTAAATGGCCAGATTCATCGAAAAAGCGGTGCGTGCCCATCGGAGTGTCCTCCCGCCAAGGACCTTTTCTCGACACCTCTCCATTTGGATGAAATGCCTTTCGCAAATCCAATGCCACCGATTCAGGTGCATCCTCCACCTCTTCTCCACGGTGAAACGTCACGGTACGCTCCAGGTCTCCCCTTCGGCTGAAGTACTTGAACACCCCCTCTTCCAAACCACGCTCGAATGGACCTTCCGATCGTACCTGGCCTTTGGGCCAAAAGGTCATCCACTTGCCCGACTTCCTGCCCTGATCATCGAACTGGTTGACCTCCTCTACCCAACGCAACAAATCTTCGCGAAAACCGCGACGACGGATGATGCGCCCGGTTTTCCCTTTCTCAAGCGCATAATCCAGGGCCACCCCTTCCCGCTTCCCTTTGGACCATAGAATTCGAGACACCACGATGCCCTCTTCGTTGAAGCCCTCTTCAATCCCCTGCAACGTATCCGAAGCCCAAGGCAATGTGCGTCTCCGTACTCCTGTCGAGTCCCACTGGGTTTCCACCCCCTCCTTTCTTCCTCCGACGTAAGTCAGGGTCGTTTCCAAACGGCCAGCCCCGTCATAGAACACCCACTCGCCCTCCAATTCACCCTCGCTCCAATTGCCTTCACTTTTGCGCGTTCCATCAGAGTGGTACGAAATCCAATACCCATGAGGAAGGCCGTTCAACAACTGGCCTTCACTGCTGATCGTGCCATCTGCAAACCGATACTGCACCTCTGTCGTATCCTGAGCCAAGGCGTCCGATGCGCCCCAAAAAAGAAGCGCAGCCACCAACCAGAATCGAACCATGCCCAGCATGACTGCAAGTTGCCACACCCAACGAGACGACGACAAGGGCATTTTCAGTTTTTACCCGCACCATCTATCTATTCTTCTTTTCTAAAAAAGAGATAGAGGTTGTCATAGGTCTGTGGAAACGGGGGAAAACTCAGGAAGAGAAAATTTGGAGGCGGGAACCTTGAACTGGAATCTGCGAGTCTTTCACGATTCCTCCACAATTGAAATCGACTCGGAATCAGAGAACAAGGCCAGTTCTTCACAGGGATGAAGTCCATGAGGAAAAACTGAATTCAGTGAAAGTGTTCTCGAGAAGACCTGTGGACATCCTTGGTTTTGTTGTGGGGAGGTTCAGTACAATTTCAGTGTCAAAAAGAGGGGCATTGCGATGTGCTTTGATAAGCCGCTGACACGGTCAATTCTGCAATTTTTTTTTCGTCTGTTTTACCCACAGGAATTCGTGCGAATTCACAGTTGAATGTGGATTCGGATTCCGTTCACTTCAGCGGAACTTGCAGCCATGCGGATACACTTGGCGAATGACCACGCAGCAGGCGACCTGCGGGCCGCCCTTCTGTCTTGGTTGGAAGAGCGCAACATTGATGTCGTTGATCAACATTGTATACACAGAGTCTCTCACGAGTGCCGAGACTGTTCGTTATTTAATCACCTTCCCCGGATCAGTTGGTGGTCCTGTAATGGCGGTCTGTGTGAGCATGGTCAGCATGTTTGCTGCTGTGACTCTCTGGATTCTTCAGACCTACACGGTGGCTGCTGCAGTAACGTTCGGCATCTTGGCAGTATACATAACAATATATCTGACCATACAGGGATATGTTAAAGCAACATTTACCACAGACCCCAATCACAAAAATTCTCGAAAGTGGACGTGGGCATTCAAAGCAGAGACGGACGAGAACTCTGCTCCGAGCGGGGCACAAGCCATGATGTACACCCATTCACAAATTAAGAGAATCCGTGAAATTGCGTGCCTTGCATTGCAAGAGGAGAAAGCAGTGCAGATGGAATCCGTGGCTGAGTCCGTCGTGTAGATGACGATGGGGATCCAATGATATTCTTTCCCGACGCTCCTTCTGATAGGTATGGAGAACACTGGATTGACAAATCTGGTTGCCAGATGCTGATTAGAAGAGATCAGAAGTGATCTTTTGAACAATTGTGTCTTACTTAAATTTGCTGGGAACCGGTAGCGCGTCTTTTCGAGTGTGAAAGTTCCTCGATGTTCTTTTTCTG
>NYTZ01000167.1 GCA_002683735.1 Flavobacteriales bacterium | reverse complement strand
TCTTCAAGAGAGGGCCTTCCATACGGTTGGCCCTTTTTTGATGGACTCAGAACCAAAACAGGAGCTCGGTCCCCAGCAATCGGGTGAACGGGCTGTGCTCCCCATGTCGTGGAACAAACTCTGATGCGAGCGAGGTGCCACGCACCGCACTGCGGCCAACGCCGACGTGGAGGTTGACTCCCATCCGCTGAACCGGACGCCACTCGATGCCAGCCAGCACGCGGGCATCGGTGCGAACCCAATCCATGCGACCGACTGCACTGGTGCCGGGAAACAATTGGGTCCGGAAGGTTTCCTCTGCATACTCCAGTCCCAACAAGGTCTTCAGTTTGGGACGCTGGATGCCTTCGGGGTAGGCCCGCACACCCAAAGTGAGCAAGGTGGCCTGGTCAAAATCCTCTGGACGCTGGCGGATGGCAAGACCGGAAGTCTGTTCGGAATCGCCCATGACACCGAATCCGATGTGCACGCGCACTTCTTCGTGCACGGCCAAACCGATGTGCAGGTTGGTCCAACCCGCTGCCCACAGCGCACCATCGGTCCCCACGCCCACCCCGGACGACTGTCCATGGCTGGACCCCATGGCCCCCATCAGGATGGCGATCAAGAGGAGCTTCCCTTTCATCTCTCCCCTAAGTTACGACAATGTTAACTTAATGTTACGCCGAGCGTCAAACGAAGCCAACATTGAGACGTTCGAACATGAAAAAAGCCAGCACAACGGCTGGCTTTTTCAGTTCGGAAACGTCCGGATTACTTGACGATGGTCACCTTAATGGCCGACGGTCCCTTATGGCTCTGTTCTACTTCAAACGTCACCTTGTCTCCTTGCTCCACTTCCTCTTTCATGTTGGTGACGTGGGCGAAGATGCTCTCTCCACTGTCGAGGTCCCGGATGAATCCGAAGCCCTTGTCGGGGTTGAACATGGTCACCTTTCCACGGCGGGTCTTGTCCTCCGGCGGCATGTCCTCGTCTTTAGGCACGCTGATCTGGATGTCCTCCAAGTTGACCTCCTCGCGCTCGGTGGGATCGGGCGGCTCGTCCACGATGCGGCCGAACTCGTCCACATACGCGATCATGTCAGGGCTGTCCAAGGTCCGCTTGTTGGCCTTGGCCTCCTGCTTCTTGAGCTCCTTCTCTTTCTTCTTCTTGGCGCGTTTGGCCTCGCGCTCCCGCTTGCCGAACGTTTCTTGTGATCGTCCCAAATCGTTGAATTTTCCGCAAAGGTAGGGGGCTTCTCCCGCCCCGAAAGGGCCAACGCCCCACACGTTGTCCACGAGGCCACAGGAATTGCCCCTCCCAGCATGGGCCCCAGCCCTACTGGACGGAAACCACGGCCCAATGCTTGCCGCGGAATTCCACCGTTGCGCCCGCTTTGGACCCGCGAAGGGCCTGTGCAATCGGCGCATCGGCCGAGATGACGTGCAGCTTGCCGCCGTCCGGCAACGTGAGTGCTCCTCCTGCCACGCCGATGAAGAACTGCCCGGAATCGGTGACCACCCAAGCCCCAGGCCCCACGGCCGCACGGGGTTCCAAGGGGTTCAACCTGCGAAAAATGGCCATCATGGTTTCCGCCCTCGCCAACCGTTCTCCCGCTTGCTCCATGTCCAGCTGGACCATGGCCCTGCCCGTTTCGTGCTTGTCGCCCGCCGTGCTTTTCGTCTCCTTAGACAAAGAGGCTTTCAGGGCGTCAAACTCGGACTGACCGCGCTCCAAAGCGGCCTGTAGCGCCGACGCCACGGCGTCTACCACCCTCTTCTTATCCGTTCTCATCGGTGCAGCACACGCCACGTCCCATCCACGGCCGTCATCTCGCAGGACAAAGAAGTGGCACTCGGAAACTCCATGTGGACCACCCGGATACCGTCTTCCACTTCTTCTGCCCGCACGAACCCTTCGGCCCATTCGGCCGCACGCAATTCAGCCTGGGCCGTGAATCCACTCTCCATGACCGGCGAACCTTTAAAGAAGGTCTCGACCTCCAATTGGTACCCCTTGAATCGGGGAATGGCGCTTTTTGCAACCCACGCCTCCGCTTTCTCCCACTCTCGTGCATCCACGGCTCGGAAGTATGCCGTGGCCGTCCGGCGCTGCTCAGCCCCAAGAGGCACATTCCGGGTGACGACCCCCCAGCCGGTCGATTCGAGGGCGAGGTTCAGCACCTTAAAAGACCGTCCGTCCGGATCGACGCGGATCCGGTAGCGTCCGGCCAGAGCGTCCACCGTTTCACAGGTGTACACCGACACCCCCAAGCGGTTGGCCTCACGGCGCTGGTTGTCGGCCTCCCGCTCTTGAAGGGCCTCAGGCATGGCCGCCAACCGGTTTGCCTGCCTCTTCCCATCCCAAGCGTGCCACTCAAGCCAGGCCTGCTGCTCGGCCTCCACCACTTGACGGGCCGCATCAGCCCAACGGCCGTCCAATTGGGCCTCGAGAAATTCCCGGGCCACTGGCTCCCATCCATGCGGGCATTCCTGTGCTTCGACACCAAAAGACAAGGCACCAAATCCGAGCAGGGCGCACCATCGAACTGTTAAGACCATGATTTCAAAAATCGCAGAAATCCACGACCCTGCCGCATTCGGCTTGCCAAGGAAACGGAAGTCATCCATCGATATGTCGATTCGCATTTCCAAAACCAGCGCCCACGGGCAGTTTTGAATGGCCCGCAAGGCGCTGGAGCGGCCCGTGCTCGGCCCGCCTTGCCCGCGCCCAATTCGTCGTGGTCCGATGCCCCCCTTCTCCCCCATTCGGGATGCACTTCCCATGCGCGATTTCCGACGTCAAGGGTAGCGTCTATTATTGTCCTGAGCAGCGGGATGCTGTCCACAATTGTGGATAACACATGTTCCTACGATGTTGATTTCCAATCTCGTGCAAAGCTTGGGGTTTCCAGAAATGCGCTCCATTCTTGTCTTGTCAGCGACGACAACCCCCCGGGCTTCCGGAGGGCTTTGGGAAGGGCAACCGACCCACGTCCGGGCACAAGGGGCAACCCTCGTGAACGACCTGCTCCGCAGAAGCTGACCGGCAGCGCGAAAGCGATGTCGACGCCGTCCTTGGACGGGAAGGCATCCTGAGAATGGATGGGGCCTTGTGCCTGTTGGAATGTGTTCCAACCTTGACCGGAAGAGGCCCACCCGCCACCGGCTTCGGCCGGGGTTGTTTAGGCAACCAGGGCGCCTTTCTGCAAAGAAAGGCCCTTCCTTCGGGAAGCGAGATGGGATCCAACCCGAGCATTCGGGTGAGATGCGGAAGGCCAGAGGTCGAGAGGCTGAAGGCCGGCGCCGAAGGACGTCCCCGTCCGGAGGCGATGCCGAAGGGTCCAGGAAGCGACTGCCGTAAGGCGAGCGGCCCCTGATGCTTGGGGCGGACAACGCACGTTGTTCGTCCGACCTCACCGGGTAACCGGGGAGACCGAGATGGCCTAGGCTGTCCGGGTGCAGCAGGGACAACCGCATGGTTCAGGCCAAGTCACTGTCCACACCTTGAGGTTTCGGGGCGCTGTTAAAGGCGCAGCACAGGACGCCCCCCCGTTCCTGTGAGCAGCCACACCGAGAGGTGGTGCCTGCCCGGAAGAATCCGCACCAGAAGGAGACGCTCAAGCCCTCCGGACGGTGCGGATTTCTTGTTTTCAGGCCCTTTATGAGGAGTCCGTTTGCAACGTCATCCGCGGGTTGGGATGCTGAAGCGCTCAGGTGAAGACCGCCGTGCGAGGGTTGTGTTGGATGTTGATCATCCGGCCCACATGCGCTTCGGCAAAGGCATCTGGGATGATCTGCATGAACCTCGCCAGTACCGTAAAATCGGCCGCGTGCTCCTTCAACAGGGCCTCCACCCGGTCAAACGTTGCGGCCTTGTCACCCGTCGGGAAAGGAACGTGGTGAAAAGGCACCTTGAACAAGCCTTCGAACTCCTCGATGTGAGGGTGGTTGGCCACGACATACACGATGTCGCAGGACAACTCCCCCGTTCGCCAGCGCTCAAGAACCTCTGCGAGGCAGTGGCTCACCTTGGGCCACCCGCGGCCGGTGATCCGCCCTGCGAACGGTCAATTGTGCATCGGGCTAGGACAGTAGGTCGGACAAACCGTCTGCCAGCCCCCGCTCGATAGATTCAGCTGAGGCCTCTCGTGCCGCCGTCTCGACCTCGTACCTCACGAAGAAATGCCGCAACGCAGGGTCGCTGAATTGAGCGGCCGCGGTCAGATTGGCCCCTTACCAGGTGAGCAGTCCACTGACCTCGGCCACAATGCCCTTGCGGTCGGAGCAAAACAGCATGACGCAGAAACGATCAGCATTCAAGGATTCCGTCTCGGGGACAAATTGGGTCAAAGATCGACCGGAAGGGTACGCTTGGCAATGCGCTCCAGCGGGCCCGGACACGAGCGCATGTGACAGGCTTCACAACCTCCGACGACGGCTTCGTACTTGGCGGCATCTGGTGCAGTATTGAACTCGGCCACGTGGCGCTCAAAGGCCATGGTGAGGGCTTGGAAACCCTCGATCAACATGGAACTGTCGGTCGGGGCCAAATCCAGAAACTTGTGCTCGGTGAACCGCGCGTCGGAAATGTCCTCACCGGCGATCAGGCGTTCCCGAACGCTGACCAGTTCCGCATCGAGGTCGCGCATGCTTATGGCCAATTCCGAGGACAGATTGGGTTGGGCGGGAGCCAAGCGCGGGTCCGACGTGGGCGCTTGTCCTCCACCGGCGCAATGCACCAGCGACAACGTCAAGGTCATGAGACCCAAACCCGACAGCGGCGCAGCACGCATTAGTCCTCAATCATCACGCCCGTGGCCATGAAGGCCAACTCGAGTTCAGGTTCTGTAATGGCGGCAATCTCCTCTTCCGTGGCTCCTGCGTCTTGAGCATAATGCCGCAAGTCGGCCACACTCAGGGTGTCATAAAACGCTTCCCCCTCCACAATGGTGCGCTTGCCCTCTACCCCTTCGGTCGGGACAAAAAATCCGTAGTCCTGAAACCTGACAAACACGGTGTCGCGTCCGGAAGCCACGTTCATCCAGCATCCCTTCTTGGGACAGGTTGCCGTGATTTCTCCCTCAAAACGAACCTGCGTGCGTCCTTCGAAGAGGCTCAAGGCCGTCTTTAACGCCTCCCCATTCAGCCCGCCAATGGTGTCAATGACCTCTCCATAAAAGGTCAGGTTGTCACCAGCAACAGGTGCGATTTGCTCAACAGAGCCATCGCCATTTGCGCATCCAGTCAACACCAACGCCAAGGCAATCACGGTGCCGCTCATCAAGGTCTTCATATTCATGACCGAAAAGTACATCTGGCGCTCGTGAACCACTGCCATTCAATCAAATGAGATTCATGCCTCTCAGCCTGCGCCGCCTAAGTGTATTTCGTACACTTGCAACTTATTTTTAAGCGATATGACACCTTTGACTCGCTCTTTCGCCTTCTTCGCGGGCCTTTCCGGCCTGCTGGCTACAGGGTGTACAGGTCCGATGAGCACCGGGCCAGTGTCCTCCAAGGACGCCTTCATCGACAGCGTGCTGAACACATTGACCCTCGAGGACAAGGCGGGAGAAATGACCCAACTGACCCTTGACATGGTCTGCGTGAAGGAAGGCTGGAACGTGGACGAGCCCCACCGACTCGACCCCGAGAAACTGAATCACGTCCTCGTCGACCTTCGTGTTGGCAGCATCCTGAACTGTGCTGGACATGCTTACACTCCGGAGAAATGGCATGAGCTCATCGGTGGCATCCAGGCCGTAGCGGCAAAAAAGCCGTCCGGCATCCCTGTCCTCTATGGCATTGATGCCATTCATGGCACGACGTATACCACCGGAGGCGTACTGGGCCCCCAACAATTGGGGCTTGCCGCCACGTGGGACACATTGCTCGTCCGAAATTTTGCAGAGAATGCAGCCCAAGAGGTCTTGGCCTCTGGCATTCCGTGGAATTTCTCCCCGGTGCTGGACGTCGCACGCGATGCGCGCTGGCCTCGGTTTTGGGAAACCTTCGGCGAATCCCCGCGGCTTGTGACCGACATGGGCGTGGCGATGGTCAAGGGGTATCAGGACGGCCCCTCTCCCATCGCCGCCTGC
>NYTZ01000166.1 GCA_002683735.1 Flavobacteriales bacterium | reverse complement strand
GCGGAGGAAGGAGAGGAAGGTCCCGTTGGACCGGGCCCGATTACCTACCCGTTCACGGCTTACGGCCGGACCCAGCTTCCGGAGCACGGTTCCTGGCATTTCGTTGGGGCCACTGTCTGGACTTGTGGACCGGAAGGCAAAATCGAAAACGGGGAGGTCATCATTCACCAGGGCCGCATCCGCGCTGTCGGACAGAACCTCGACCCGTTGGCCGTCTTCGGCAAGAACGCCCCCGAATTGACCCGGGTCGATGTCAAGGGTAAGCACATCACGCCGGGCATTCTCGATGAGCACACCCACATTGCGGCGAGCCGTGGCATCAACGAGGGAACCCAGGCCTCGAGCGCAGAGGTCAGCATCGGTACGGTGGTCAACAGCGAGGATGTCAACGTCTACCGTCACCTCGCCGGTGGTGTCACGGCGGGTCAGATTCTGCACGGATCGGCCAACCCCATTGGCGGCCAGAGTGGCATCATCAAGTTCCGCTGGGGCATGACCCCGGAGGAGATGAAAATCCAGGACGCTGACCCCTTCATCAAGTTTGCTTTGGGTGAAAACGTCAAGCAGTCCAATTGGGGCGACTACCAGACGGTTCGTTTCCCGCAGACCCGGATGGGTGTGGAGCAGGTCTACTACGACCACTTCCACCGTGCTCGGGAGTATGGGGAGGAATGGGACGCTTATCGCGCGGCGGTCAAAGCCACGCCTCGCCGTCTGATTCGCCAAGGCAAGGGCCCGAAGGCGCCCCGTCGCGACCTCGAGCTAGAAACGCTCCTGCAGATCCTTGATTCCGAGCGCTTCGTGACCTGCCACAGCTACCGGCAGGACGAGATCAACATGCTCATGCATGTGGCCGATTCGATGGGCTTCACGTTGAACACCTTCACCCACATCCTCGAAGGCTACAAGGTGGCGGATAAGATGGCCGAGCACGGGGCTGGTGGATCTAGCTTCAGCGACTGGTGGGCCTACAAATTCGAGGTGAAGGACGCCATCCCGTACAATGGGGCGTTGCTCTGGGAGAACGGGGTGGTCACCGCCTTCAACTCGGACGACCGAGAGATGGCCCGTCGCCTCAACCAAGAGGCGGCCAAGGCCTTCAAGTACGGCGGGGTGCCCGAAGAGGAGGCGCTCAAATTCGTGACGCTCAACCCGGCCATCCTGCTCCACCTCGACGACCGAATCGGATCGCTGGAAGTGGGCAAGGATGCGGATATGGTGGTGTGGTCGGACCATCCTTTGAGTGTTTATGCCCAATGCGAGCAGACCTATGTGGATGGCCGCCGCCTCTTCGACCAGGACGAGGACCGCGTGATGCGGGAGTCCATGCGGACCGAGCGGGCTCGCCTGATCCAGCTCATGCTCGATGCTCCGGGCGCCGACAAACGAAAGCCCATGGAGCGGATCCCGCCCCACTACCATTGTGACACCATGACCGAGGAGAACCGATGAGCCGCATGATGACCTTGAATTTTCCCGCCGTGAAAGCGCCCTTCTTCTTTGCCTTTCTCGCCTTTGCGGTCACGGCCTTGGCCCAGCCCAACCTGACCCCGGGCGCCCCGCAATCCCAGCGCATTCTCGTTCTCGGTGGAACCGCCCACCTCGGTACCGGGGAGGCCATTGAGAATGCTGCCATCGGTTTTGCCGACGGCTTCATCGATTTCGTGGGCGCCGCCCGCGATGTGGACCCCAAGCGGTATGCCCGGGTCGTGGATGCCGAGGGCATGCACATTTATCCCGGCTTCATTGCCCCGAACAGCACCCTCGGCCTCATGGAGGTGGCCGCCGTCCGCGCCTCCCGCGACTATCAGGAGGTGGGCACCTTCAAGCCCAATGTGCGCAGTGTCATCGCGTACAACGCGGCGTCGGACATCACTCCCACTGTCCGGACCAATGGGGTCCTGATGGGCCAGATTACGCCGCGTGGTGGGGTCATCGGCGGGTCGAGTTCTGTGGTCCAGTTCGACGCCTGGAACTGGGAGGACGCCGTGATGCGGGCCGACGATGGCATCCACCTGTACTGGCCGTCCACCCACCACAAGCACTTCGAGGACGGCCGGGCGCAGCTTCGCAAGCGCAAGACCTACGACCAGCAACTGCACGAGATCCGCGACTTCTTTGCCCGGGCCAAGGCTTACGCTGCTGGAACGCCCACCAAGCACGACCTCCGGATGGAGGCCATGAAGGGACTCTTCGTGGAGGGCGACCGCAAGGCCAATGGGGCGACGACCTTGTATGTCCACGCCAACGACGCCAAGCAGATCGCGGAGGTCATCCGCTTCAAGCGGGCACAGGACCTGGACCGCGTGGTGCTGGTCGGAGGAGCCGACAGCTGGATGATGGCCGATCCGCTGCGTGAGAACGGCATCGCCGTGATGGTCCAACGGACCCATACCGTACCGCGCTTCGCCGAGGACGACATCGATTTGCCCTATAAGTTGCCCAAGCTCCTAGAGGACGAGGGCGTGGAGTACTGCCTGCAGGGCGAGGGCCGGATGCCGGAGATGAACACCCGAAACCTGCCGTTTTACGCGGGTACGGCGATCGCCTATGGCCTCGAATACGAGCAGGCGGTGCGCGCCTTGACGCTATCCACGGCTCGCATTCTGGGCATCGACGACGTCTGCGGTTCCTTGGAGCCGGGCAAGGACGCTACGCTGTTCATTTCCGCCGGTGACGCCCTCGACATGATGGGCAATGCCGTGCAGCATGCTTGGGTGCAGGGCCGCGACGTGGTCCTTGACAACAAGCAGATTCAGCTCTACGAGAAGTACAAGGCCAAGTACGACGGCCAGCGCGCCACGGACGACCGTTGAGCTTCAGGCTGTTTTTCACAAGCAAGGAAAAGACCCACCGCAATGGTGGGTCTTTTTCGTGTCGTGAATCGGAGGGAAGCGTCGTCAGCTGTCGAGGCGGATGTGCACCTCGGGGTCGATGGAGGGGGGCAGGCCGGGAAAGGCCAATGTGGTGGTTCCGGCCGGCACAACGGAGGTTGCCGTGCGCTTGATTTGCGCACCTTGACGGGATACGGTGACGTGGTCAATGGCGTGGCGGACTCCCTTCTCGACGTCCTCAACGGCGTTGAGGGAAAAGGCGACCAGGGCCGCCATGATCAGAGGGAGGAGGGAGAATGGACGCATGGAATCGGGGGTTTGGGTTTCCACCGCTCCCGTTTCAAGCGCCGCACCAAAATTGTCGAACTTGTGGTCATGCGCCCTGAACTCTATTTCCTGTTTGTCATGGTTTCATTGGCTTTATCGGCCGAATCCGCGTCAGCCCAAAAAATATTTTCGGTCGATTACGAATCCCGTGCGGACGTCAAGGTGTTCGTGGTGGATTACGAGTCCCGTGCCGATTTGCTGGTCTACAAGGAAGACTTCGAGAGCCGGGCCGATGGCAACGAAGGGCACTGGTTTTTCGTGGATTACGAGAGCCGGGCCGACAAGAAGGTTTTCTTCGTCGACTACGAGTCCCGTGCCGACCTCAAGATTTTCTTCGTGGAATACGAGAGTCGCGCCGGCTGGCGCAACAAGGGCAAGCAGCACTTGCTTTATTGATTCGGGCGGCTCAGTAGCCAAGGGCGGCACGCAGGCGGCCCAGGGTGGCGTCAGCTACGACGCGGGCTTTGTTGGCGCCTTTGGCAAGCTCGGCGTCGAGGGCCGGCAGGTCGGCCATGTACCGGTTGAAGGTGTCCCGTTCGGTGGCGAACCCGTCGACGAGGGCGCCGAGGAGTTCCTTCTTGGCATGTCCCCAACCGTAGCCTCCAGCGCGCAGTTTGGCTGCCATGTTGGCGGCGTCACTCTCGGAGACGAGCAGCTTGTAGAGTTGGTAGATCACCGAGCCGTCCGGGTCCTTGGGGTCCTCGAGCGGTGTGGCGTCTGTGACGATTTGTTTGTTGATGGCCTTTTTCAGCGTCTTCTCGTCGGCGAAGGGGTCGAGGGTGTTGCCCTTGGACTTTGACATCTTGGCCCCATCGGTGCCCGGCACATACATGGTGGCCTCGTTGGTGAGGGCTTCGGGCTCGACCAGCACAGTACTGCCCACCTTGTGGTTGATCCGGCCGGCCACGTCGCGGGCCATCTCCAGGTGCTGCAGCTGGTCCTTGCCGACTGGCACTTTCTGGGCGTCGTAAGCGAGGATGTCAGCGGCCATGAGCATGGGGTAGCTGAAGAGGCCGGAATTGACGTCTTCCAACCGGTCGGCCTTGTCCTTGAAGCTGTGGGCCAGCGTCAGACGACTGTACGGGAAGAAGCAACTGAGGTACCAGGCGAGCTCTGTGCACTGCGGCACTTCGCTCTGGCGGTAGAAGGCGGTGCGGTCGGTGTCGAGGCCACATGCAAGCCAGGCGGCCGCCACCGCATAGGTGTTGGACCGGAGCTCGGTCCCGTCCTTGATCTGGGTGAGGCTGTGCAGGTCCGCAATGAAGAGGAACGATTCATGCCTGGGATCCTGCGCCAATTCAATGGCGGGACGGATGGCGCCGAGCACGTTCCCGAGGTGGGGCGTGCCGGTGCTCTGGATGCCGGTCAGGATGCGCGCCATGGTCGTTTTCGGATGCGGGCTTCAGCGGCCGATCAGCAGAACTCGTCGTACGCCGCCTTGAGGTGGGTGGCGATCATTTCGGCGGTGCGGCCTTCGATGTGGTGGCGCTCCACCATGTGCATCAGCTTGCCGTCCTTGAAGATGGCCACGGCGGGGCTGCTTGGCGGGTATGGCAAGGTGTGTTTGCGAACCCGTTCCACAGCTTCGAGGTCAAACCCGGCAAAGGCCGTGTACATGTGGTCGGGAAGCTTGCTGTGATTGAGTGAGGCCTTGACGCCGGGGCGCATAGAGCCGGCTGCACAGCCGCATACGCTGTTCAGGACGACCATGGAGGTGCCTTCAGCGGACAGGGCGGAGTCAACAGCGGAAGCGTTGAGCAATTCTTTGAAGCCGACTTGGATGAGCTCGGCTTTCATGGGGATGACAATTTCAGCGGGATACATGGGGCAAAGTTATTCTTTGTCGGAAGCGGTAGAGGCCAAGAAAAGTTCGTCGTACTGTTCCTGATGAATGGCGCTCGGGGCGTCGATCATGACGTCACGGCCTTGGTTGTTCTTGGGGAAGGCGATGAAGTCGCGGATGGTGTTGACGCCGCCGAGCAGGGAGCAGAGGCGGTCAAACCCGAGGGCGAGTCCGCCGTGGGGCGGGGCGCCGTAGCGGAAGGCGTTCATCAGGAACCCGAACTGGGCTTCGGCCTCTTCCGGGGTGAAGCCGAGCAGGTCGAACATGCGGGCTTGGACGGCTTTGTCGTGGATTCGGATGGAGCCGCCGCCGATTTCCACGCCGTTGATGACCATGTCGTAGGCGTTGGCCCGCACGGCCCCGGGGTCGGAGTCGATGAGGTCCATGTGCTCTGGCTTGGGCGAGGTGAACGGGTGGTGCATCGCGTGGTAGCGCTCGGTCTCTTCGTCCCATTCGAGGAGCGTAAAGTCGACGACCCACAGTGGTTTGAAGTCGAACGGATCGCGCAGGCCGAGCTCGGATCCCATGTGCAGGCGGAGCTCGGCGAGTTGCTTGCGGGTGGTGTGCAGGTCGCCGCAGAGGAGCAGGATGAGGTCACCCTTTCCGGCGCCGGTGTGGCTGGCCCACTTCGCGAGGGCGTCCTGGTCGTAAAACTTGTCGACGCTGGATTTGAAGCTGCCATCGGCGTTGCACTTGCAGTGCACCAGACCGCGGGCGCCAATTTGTGGGCGCTTGACCCAGTCGGTCAGGCCGTCGAGTTGCTTTCGGGTGTATTCGGCTGCGCCGGGGACCACGATGCCGAGGACCGCTTCAGCACTGTCGAAGACGTTGAACCCAACGCCCTGAGTGACAGGCGCCATGTCCTGGAATTCCATGCCAAAGCGCAGGTCCGGCTTGTCGATGCCGTACTTCTCCATGGCCTCGTCATAGGTCATGCGCGGGAAGTTTCCGATCTCTCGGTCGAGCACCGTCTGGAAGAGGTGGCGAACGAGGCCTTCAAACGTGTTGAGGATGTCCTCCTGTTCGACGAAGCTCATTTCGCAGTCCACCTGCGTGAACTCGGGCTGGCGGTCGGCACGCAGGTCCTCGTCGCGGAAGCACTTGACAATCTGGTAATACTTGTCGAATCCGCTCACCATCAGCAGCTGCTTGAAGGTTTGCGGGCTCTGGGGCAGGGCGTAGAACTGTCCGGGGTTCATGCGGCTCGGCACCACGAAGTCGCGGGCACCTTCCGGCGTGGACTTGATCAAGACGGGCGTCTCGACGTCGATGAAGTCGATGCTGTCGAGGTACTTGCGGGTCTCGATGTTGATGCGGTGGCGCAGGAACAGGTTGCGCTGGACCGGGCCGCGGCGCAGGTCGAGGTAGCGGTACTGCATGCGCAGGTCGTCGCCGCCGTCGGTGTCGTCCTCGATGGTGAACGGCGGGGTGTCGGCCGCGTTGAGGATGTTCAGTTCGTTGACCTGGATTTCAATCTCGCCGGTGGGGATTTGCAGGTTCTTGGACTCGCGCTCGCATACGGTGCCGATGGCTTGGATGACGAATTCGCGGCCGAGCTTTCGCGCTTGGCCACAGAGGTCGGCGTTGGTGTCCATGTTGAAGGCGAGCTGCGTGATGCCGTAGCGGTCGCGCAAGTCGACGAAGGTGAGGCCGCCAAGGTCGCGGGCGCGCTGGACCCAGCCGCTCAGGGTGACGGTCTGGCCGATGTGGTCGGGGCGGAGTTCGCCGCAGGTGTGGGATCGGAGCATGTCGTAGTGGGCGGCCGGAGGTGCCGGTACCGCGCGGCAAAGGTACGGCGCGCAATCCCCGGTGGCGACCCGCTTGCAAGCCACTCTTCACAACCGCTTCTTGCCGGTTGCGCAGTAGTTTCGGGGCATGGGAGAATCCAACCAGACCCCCCTCGAGCGCCTCGAGTCGATGAAGGCCCAAGCCCGCATGGGCGGTGGCGAAAAGCGCATGGACGCCCAGCACGCCAAGGGCAAACTGACTGCGCGGGAGCGCATCGACCTGTTGCTCGACCCCGGAAGTTTTGAAGAAATGGGCATGTTGGTGACCCACCGCTCGACGTTGTTCGGGCTGGACAAGCAGCAGTTTCTCGGCGACGGGGTGGTGACCGGTTACGGCACGGTCAACGGCCGCCTCGTCTACGTCTTCAGTCAGGATTT
>NYTZ01000165.1 GCA_002683735.1 Flavobacteriales bacterium | reverse complement strand
CCCAACCTCGCCGGGCCCATTGCCGTCATCGCCAGTGCCAACTTCGCCGCCGCCATCCTCATTGAGGCGGGCTTGAGCTTCATGGGCGTTGGAGCCCAAATCCCCATGCCCAGCTGGGGCAACCTCATTCGCGACCATTACGGCGCCATCCTGACAGGCCACGCCCACCTCGCCTTGTTGCCTGGAGCGTGCATTGTCGGGCTCGTCCTTGCTTTCAACGCCTTGTCCAACGCCCTCGCCCGGACTTCATCCCGACGCGGCGAAGGTTAACTTTCAGCACGATGAATGCCGATTCCCGCATCTACGTCGCCGGTCACCGGGGCATGGTCGGACAAGCCCTGTGCCGGGCTCTTCGGGCAGGGGGCCTGCCGAATCCCATTGCCTTCACCAGCAGAGAACTCGACCTGCGCGACCAAGCGGCCGTGCAAGCCATGATGGAACGCGAGCGTCCCACCCATGTTTTTGTCGCCGCCGCCAAGGTGGGGGGCATCCACGCCAACAATGTCAAGCGGGCGGAATTCCTGTATGACAACCTGATGATCGAGGCCAACCTCATCCACGTTGCCCACGAGGTCGAGGTGGAGAAACTGCTCTTCCTCGGGTCGAGCTGCATTTATCCGAAACTGGCCGCCCAGCCGCTCACCGAGGATGCGCTGCTGACTGGAGCATTGGAACCCACCAACGAGCCCTACGCCATCGCCAAGATCGCCGGCATCAAGCTCTGCGAGGCTTACCGGCACCAGTACGGCGACAACTTCATTTCGGCCATGCCGACCAACCTGTACGGCCCAGGGGACAACTACGACCTGCAGAACAGCCACGTGGTGCCCGCCCTGCTGCGGAAGTTTCACGAAGCCAAGGTGTCGGGCGCCCCGAGCGTGACTTGCTGGGGAACCGGTTCGCCCCGGCGCGAATTCCTGCACGTCGATGACCTCGCCGCCGCATGCCTCTTCCTCATGCAGGAATACGACGGCCAGGATTTCATCAATGTGGGCACCGGCGAAGCCCTGCCAATCCGCGAACTCGCTGGCCTCATCGCCCGCATTGTCGGGTACGAAGGTGAGGTGATCTGGGACACCGACAAACCCGACGGTACTCCCCGCAAACTCATGAACTGCGACCGCATTCACGCCCTCGGATGGCGACACCGCATCGGCCTCGAACAAGGACTGCGGAAAGTCTATGACGCGTACCAACGCAATCCGGAGGCAGTCCGCACCAAATGAGGACCCCTGTCGCATTGGCCCTCATCGGCTTGATGCTGGCCACGGCCTCCAGCGCCCAGATCATCGTGCCCGACCGCTTGCCCGGCGGTCAGCGGAAAACGGTCCTGACCACCCCGGTCGAATGGGGAACGCTGGCCTTTGACAGCCTGCACACGTTGCCGGCCGACTTCGGGGGGCGGGACAACTGGTGGCACCAGCACGCCCTGTTCGAGTCCGGCAACGTGGACGTCGCCCTGGATCCCGTGCTCGACCTCACCGCCGAGTGGCGCTACCATCCGGGCATGGATGGCGCCGCCACCGTGCAACGCGGCCATCGAAACGTCCGTGGCGTGCGGTATGCGGGACAGGTGGACGACGCGCTGCGCTTTGGGGGCACCGTGTTGGAAATGCAACGCCTGTTGGTGGGGCCCGACGCAGAATATGTGGCCGCGACCGGCCACTTTCCCGGGATGGGACCGGGCAAGGTTCGGCCTGCAGAGGGCGGGATGAACTCCATCGACCACAGCCTCGCGGAAGTCTGGTTTGACGCCCAACCTGCGCGTTGGATTCGGGTCCAATGGGGCATGGGAGCCTCCGGCATGGGCCCGGGAATCCGCAATTTGCTCTGGCACGCCGGACGCGCCCCCGCTCCCTACCTCCTGCTCGAGGCGGACCTCGGCAGAGGATGGACCTACCGCTGGGCGCAATCCCGACAAAGAGGCCGCCAAAGGCTGGCCGCAGACGGTGCCCGGGAGGGACGGTACCACCCCCTTGCACTGGGCATCCGCAGCCTGACCAAGACGTGGACCACGGACCGAAACGAGGTGGCACTCTCCGTTGTGACGGCCCGCTGGACCGATGTCCTGAATCGGGGGGTAGATCGGCCTGCGACGCTGGACTGGGCCGCAGCCATGGCCCCGTGGAGCTGGCCGAGGGGCGGTGCCACCACGACATGGAACCTGGCCGGTCACGATGGGGTGGACTTCCAATGGCGACGGCCGCGCTCGACTTGGTATGGCCAATTCCGGCTCAACCCGCGCCGTGTCGCTGACCCCATGAGTGCACTGGACTTGCAAACGCCCCGCCACCAATTCATGGCCGGTCATGTCCGCCATGGCGAACGATGGACGGTCTGGACGGAATGGGCCCCCACCCGTGGGTCCATGTCCGGCGACCTCGACCCGAACCTGCCTGACGACCTTCTGGGCATCCAAGACGCCTCGCCGTGGAGGACGTCCTGGAGACAAGGCGCCGAATGGCGTTGGCGCGGTTGGACCCTGGCGACAGAATGGGCGAGGCTTCACGATGGATCATGGAGCTGGAAGAACACCCTCTCGGCCCCTTCGGTCGTTGTGGATTCTGCACCTTTTCCGCAACGTAAACGGCGCGCAACCCGATGGCCGAACCGGTGGTGGCCCGCGTTCGTCCCTTGGTCGCCCGTTATCTCCAACACCTCCTTTCTGGGTACCAACACCAAATTCTGGAGCATGGGGGTGTCGGGCCCTTTGACTTTGCGCCGTCAGACCCACTGAAAAATGGTTGTAGGAATGTGCCCGGTCACCCATCGGGCGTAACCCCAACAAAAGGAAACGCATTAAATAGCAGACAGATAGCCCCTAACAATGAGCTCCTTCTTCATGTCTGCTGCCATCATCGCATTTGCCATTGTGATGTTGGGCATGCCCTCGCTGATCCGCCTTGCAGTGCAGAAAAACCTGCTCGACGAGCCGTTGGAAGACCGCAAGGTTCACCGCCGGAGTGTGCCGCGGCTTGGCGGCGTCCTGATTTTCATCGCCACCCTGGTCACCACGACGGCCATGGTCAACCCTGAGGGCGCTGCCGCCGTGGGGTTTTTGAGGCTCGCTGCGGGCACAACGATGTTGTTTTTCCTAGGATTGAAGGACGACCTGTCCAGCCTTGACCCCTTGAAAAAACTGGGTGTCCAGATTTCCGTCGGACTCATTCTCATCCTCGGTGGGGGCTTCGCCATCGAAGACTTCGGCGGACTGTTTGGATTCCATGCGATTTCCCCTGCGGCATCCGTCCTGTTCTCTCTGTTCGTCTACATCGTGGTGGTCAATGCCATCAACCTCATTGATGGCATCGACACCCTGGCCAGCGGCTATGGATTGCTGGCGACCATTGCAGGGGCCATATGGTTCGAACTGACGGGTCAACCTGACCTCGCCATCCTGTGCATGGCCCTATCTGGTGCGTTGGCCGGGTTCATCGTCTTCAACATCAGCCCGGCGCGAATTTTCCTCGGAGACAGTGGCTCGCTGGTCTTGGGCATGATGCTGTATGTGATTGCCTCGGGGATCATCTCCACCCCTACCGAGTTGGTGCCAAACATGTGGGAACACCGGTCCATGCCCGTGCTGGCCATGACGTTGCTCAGCTATCCCTTGGTCGACACCCTCCGCGTCTTCACGCTCCGACTGGCACAGGGACGATCGCCCTTTTCGCCGGACAGCCTGCACATCCACCACCGGATGCTCGGCATCGGGATGACCCACTTACAGGCCGCCCTCACCATACATCTCTACACCGCGGGGATGGTCGCATTGGGGTTCTGCATGCCGGCCATGGACCCTACAATCGCCTTTGTCATCCTGTTGAGCGCGGCGTTTTTGTTGCCAGCCGCAGTGTGGACTTTGGACAAACTCATGGGTTTCGCGAAGGTCCACCCCGCCGTCCACACGTCTTGATGCGCTCAGCCCCTGGCCGCTAGGTTTGCACCATGCCGCGGGCCTTTCTTTTTCTGTGTATGGTCTGTGCCCAACGGAGCATGGGCCAAGGCGACTCTGTGGCCATCCAGTTCACCGCGCATCCAGACACCGTCCACAATGCCATCACCCTCGCTGCCACCGTGGGCCAAATCGGCGCGACCGTCGTCAATCAGGATGACGCCGCACCCATCACGGCGCTATCCTGGTCGGGTGCCTTGACCCTGAAGGCCAGCCAACCGAAGTGGCACTTCGATGCCCGTTATGAATGGATGCGAGATACCGGAACCCGGTTTGACCGATGGACCGAAGCGGGATTTGACCGGCGCCACGGCGAAGGCCAGATGGCCACCCGCCTGCGCGGCCGATGGAACTGGCATCCCCTTCCGAGTGTGAAGGTCGAAGTCGGCCGGGACACCCTTCACGATGGTCACGGGCGCCGTTCCCTGTTCCGCGGCGGACAGGCCGCTCCGGTGCCGTTTGTACAAGTCAGCCTGGATGGGGGAGGGCGGCTCCGCTACCGCCATCGGATGGAGGCCCTCCAGGGCCATGCCCACATCGACTGCCGGACCGGAGCCAACGGCGATCCGCGCACTTGGGTGCCCCCCACAGGCCCCTTGCGCACCGGCATCCAACGGATGCTCGTATCCCACCGGCTCGAGCTGGACTTGGGTGGGCGTTTCACCGGGGCCCTGTGGGGGGCCGTGGTGTGGAATGCCGCTGCAGGCCAGCGCGTGTTCGAGCCCCATTATCTCCTGCCCATGACCAGCCTGCGGCCGACCGAATACATGCAGGGCAGCTCGGACAACGCCCTGGTCGGACTCGAAGGCCTCATCCGGCTGGGCCAGAGCGGACCGGATTGCCCGCGACACCTTTATGGACAATTCCTGCTCGACGAACTCATCGTCTCGGAATTGCTGGGCGGCACCGAGTGGTGGGGCAACAAACACGGCCTGCTCGGCGGCCTGCTGTGGACAACCCGCTGGGGCGGATGGCGGATTGAGGGTTCGGCCGTACGGCCCTGGACTTACAGCCACTACACCCCGACCTCGGCCTACCTCACCGGGTTGACTCCATTGGCCCACCCCCTCGGGGCCAACTTCGTGGAGGGCACCTTCTCCGGCCACTGGTCCAATGGCACATGGACGGTCACCGCCTTGGTCACGCACTCCCTGCGCGGCGATGACCTCCGGGGCGACACCCCGTCTGGTTCCCTTCCTCAAGTCGGCGACATCGACCGCACTGAAGAAACCTATGCTTGGCTCAATGGCACCGCCCGGAAGCGTTGGTTGGGTGCCATGGACATCGGTCGAGCATGGCCGGTGGCCGAGGAGATGACCTTGACCGCGTTTGCCCAGGTCGCCCACGGCCGGGAAACCGCTCCGGTGGCCCCCGCCCCGACGCAGGAATGGTGGCTGTCCTTCGGCCTGCGCTCCACAGGCCCCTTCTTCGGGGCGGATTGGTGACCCGAGGTTAATTTCACTGCGGCCCCATGTCGGACACCTCGACCCCCACCTTGCTGCAGGACCTGGCCGTCCTATTCAAGCTGCGCCTCGGCACCTTCGTCGTCCTGAGCGCCGTCCTCGGGTGGTTCATGGGCGCCGACAGCATCAGCCTCATCCCATTCCTCGAACTCACCATCGGAGGCTACCTGTTGACCGGGGCCTCCAACGGGTTCAACCAAATCATTGAGAAAGAAGCTGATGCCAAAATGGACCGCACTTCAGGCCGGCCTTTGCCTTCCGGCCGCATGAGCGTCCCAGCGGCAGCGCTGTGGTCCTCCCTCGCCGGTGCACTGGGCCTCGCCACCCTCTTCCACATTGGCACCAAGGCCGGACTCCTCGGCTTGCTTGCCATCGCGAGCTATGTCCTGGCCTACACGCCGCTCAAATCGCGCACCGGATTCAGCGTCCTCGTCGGCGCCATTCCCGGGGCCATTCCGCCCCTGCTCGGCTACGTGGCGGCCACCAATGAATTCGGCATCGAACCAGGCACCCTCTTCGCCGTTCAGTTCATGTGGCAATTCCCACATTTCTGGGCGATCGCTTGGGTGGCCCACGAGGACTACCTCAAGGCGGGCTACAAGATGCTGCCATTCAATGAGGGCCGTGGCGCCGCAAGCGCCCGCCAAATCCTGTTGTACACCATGTTATGCATCCCGGCGAGCCTGCTGCCCTGGGCCCTGCCGGGGGAATCCACCATGGTCGGCAACATCGCCCTGGTAGTGGCCATCCTCGCTGGCCTCGGATTCCTCGTGCCCGCCGTGAAACTCTGGCGCAGCCTTGAGGTCAAAGACGCCCGCCAGTTGATGTTTACCAGCTTCCTGTACCTCCCGGTGGTACAGGTCACGTACGTCCTCGACAAACTCCCTTGAACCCGGACGCCCCGAATCGGTTTCAACCGCACACCCCTGATTCATGAGCACCCCCACCGACGCACCTGAAGCCCCGACCCCCAAGGTCGACGTATTTGAAGGCCTCGACCCCAAAGTGCGTGAGCGCACCAAGAAGATGCTGATGTACTTCATCCTCTTCGCCGTGGTCATGCTGTTCGCCGGCTTCACCTCGGCCTACATCGTGTCCAACGTGGGCCAATACTGGGTACACATCGAGGCGCCCCGCACCTTGTGGATCAGCAACGGGCTCATCCTGTTGAGCTCGTTGCCCATGTGGCTGTGTCTGCGCGCCATGAAGCAGGGGAACTCCACCACCAGCTTCGTGCACCTCGCTTTGACCTTCGTGCTCGGGATCGCCTTCACTATAACCCAGCTCGACGGATGGGACCAGCTCCAACAAAAAGGCATGGGTTGGACCGTGGATGAAACCGCCAGCGGCGAGGAAGCCTACCGGTGGAACAGCATCCGCAACCTCCTGGAAGGCCCCGCCGAATGGGGCGTGGACTACACCGTGACACAAGACGGTGAGCCCCTGAATTACCGCCCGGAGACCGGACAGCTATTCGCCACGGACGATGTGCTATTGGCCCGGGACATCACCCTCAACGTGGAGCGGGTGTCCAACGCCTCCGCCGGATACCTGTTCATTCTCATCGTCATCCACATCCTGCACCTGGCGCTTGGTTTGGCCTACCTCATCGTCAACGGAATCCGCATCCTAACCGGACGCATTCACCCCGGTGATACCGTCCGGTTGTCCACTGCAGGCGTCTATTGGCACTTCCTAGGCCTGTTGTGGTTGTACCTGTTCGCTTTCCTGTTCCTACTCCACTGAGGATGGCGTAATATTGCTTGCGCAAATCAGCGTCATGTCGGGAGAGGCAAGCAAAGCAATTTCCAAAGACGTCCTCTGGGGAGGAGGTCGGTCGCCGTTCAGCGTCAGCTACGGCAAAATGATGATGTGGTACTTCCTGGTCTCGGACGCCCTGACGTTCGGTGGCCTGTTGGTGGCCTACGGATTCAGCCGCGCGGGATCCACCGCAGCCTGGCCCATCGGTGAACAGGTCTTTCGGGCCATGCCGTTCCTAGAAGGCCATTACCCCTTGGCCTACGTGGCCCTCATGACGTTCATCCTCATCGTCAGCTCCGTCACCATGGTGCTCGCCGTTGAAGCCGGACACCGCAACGACCGGAGTGGCGTGCTCAAGTGGATGGCCTGGACCATCGTGGGCGGTTTCACCTTCCTCGGCAGCCAAGCTTGGGAGTGGAGCCACTTCATCCACGGCAGTGGTGGCAGCTTCCTCCTCGCGGAAGACGTGACCGTGACCGGCCCTGACGGCGAAGTGTTTGAGATGACCGCTGGTGAGTCCGTCTTCATGGATCACCACTTCGGCCACCTCATGGAGATGTACCTCTCCGGTGACCCGGCAGTGACCCTGTCTGAAGCTGGAGGACACATCGCCCTGACCGAGCTCGGAGACCACCCGCACGAGGCTCACCTGCACGGCCTCACGCTCAACAAGTTCGTTGAGGGAGAGACCCTCATCGAAGGCGACGCCATGATGGACCTCTGGAACGCCCGTTCCGAGAACTTCTCTTTTGGCGCCAACCTGCACGACAGCGAATACGCCGTCCAGCAGAGCTACAGCAACTTCTTCTTCTTCATTACTGGATTCCATGGGTTCCACGTCTTCTCTGG
>NYTZ01000164.1 GCA_002683735.1 Flavobacteriales bacterium | reverse complement strand
GCTTGGCCTTGACAGCTGCTGGGGCCTGGAGGATCCGCTTCAACAGCGCTTCTGCGGTTTCAGGATTGCGATGGAGGTGGTTGGCCAGCTCGACCTTCAGGAAGTCGTAAACGAAGGATCGCATGCTGGTGCCGCCAGGGCGGATCTCCGAGCTACCGAGCTTGGTCTTCGTCTGGGATTCGAAGACGGGCTCCTGAACGCGCACGGCAACGCCCGCCATCAAACCCATCCGGATGTCGCCAGGGTCGTATTCCTTCTGATAGAAGTCCCGAATCACCTTGACAAAGGCCTCCCTCAAGGCTTTCTGGTGGGTTCCCCCCTGGGTGGTATACTGGCCATTGACGAAACTGTAATGGTCCTCCCCGTATGCCTGCGTATGGGTGAGGGCCACCTCGATATCGTCTCCCCGGAGGTGGACGATGGGATAACCGGGCTCGGCACTCAGGTTCTGCTTGATGAGGTCCTTCAAGCCGTCTTCACTGTGGATTTTCTCCCCGTTGAAGACCAGGGTCAATCCGCTGTTGAGGTAGGCGTAATTCCACAACAGGCGCTCCACATGCTCACGGCGGTATTGGTACCCCTTAAAGACGGAGGGGTCCGGCTTGAACCAGGTGCGGGTGCCATTGCGCAGCGACGTCTTGGCGATGGACTCGTCGTCCTTGAGGACGCCCAGCTCAAATCGAGCAGCCTTGACCTCACCTTCCCGGAAGCTCTCGATGCGGAATTCGGTGGACAGGGCGTTGACTGCCTTCGTGCCCACCCCGTTCAGACCCACGGTCTTGGAGAAGGCACCTTCGCTGTACTTGGCGCCGGTGTTGATTTTGGAGACGCAATCCACCACGGCCCCGTGGGGAATGCCGCGGCCGTAGTCGCGCACCTGCACTGCGCCGTCCCGGATGCTGATTTCGATGGTCTTGCCGTTGCCCATGAGGTGCTCATCGATGCTGTTGTCGATGACTTCCTTCAAGAGGACGTAAATGCCATCATCGGCGCTGGCTCCGTCGCCCAACTTGCCGATGTACATGCCCGGACGAAGCCGGATGTGCTCCTTCCAATCGAGCGAGCGGATGTCGCTCTCGGTGTAATTCTGTCCTGTTTGCTTCGCCACGCGCCGGTTCCGTTAGAGACCTCGAAAAGTAGGGAGATGCCCATGTCTTCGGGGGTTTCCGCCGAGTCCGTTTTCCACACGTTGCCGCAATCTTTCCCGACGACGATGACAAATCTCATCGCCTCCGATTCGCCTCCGGCACCTCCATCGAGCAATATCCTGTCTAGATTGTTGTCTATTCATGGTCCGTTCGATTTCTCCCCTCTTCTTCTGGTGTTGTCTTGCCCTGCCCTTGGCCTCACAAGCACAATGGCACCAGGCCATCCCAGACATCCAAAGCGCGGACTGGCGCATCGGAAACGCGGAAAAAGCACAAGACCGGGAAGCTGTCCGCGGCGCGCGCCCGGTGGCCTATGACCACGGCAAACTGGTGACCATCCTTGAATCGGCCCCGCAAGAGTGGAATCCGGACACCCGCACCGGGACCCGCCTCGAGGACAGCCCCACGCGCCTGGCCCTTCCCATGCCGGATGAGCAAGCAGCATCTGGCTGGGAGGAACAGACCTTCCGCATCGTCCGCTCCGACGTGATGCACCCGGACCTAGCGGCGCGTTACCCACAGATTTCGAGCTACCTCGTCCAATCCGAACGCAACGGCCTCATTTTCGGACGCTTGGACCTTGGAGACCAAGGGTTTCACGGCATCCTGCACACGACCGACGGCTCTGTTTACATGGATCCCTGGCAACGCGGTGAAATGGACCAATTGATGGTCTACACCCGCAAGGAGTTCATGGCTTCCACGAGCAAACGCCGCGAGGGCTGCGAAGTGCGCATGATGGGTGTCGGCAAAATCCAAGATGCCGACGGCCTTCATGCCCCAGATGATGGCCGGATTGCCCAACGACTGGGGCCACCCTATGGCCCCACCCGACGCAATTATGCACTCGCCTTGGCTTGTACGGGCGAGTATGGCCAATTCCATGGAGGAAACGTCAGCTCCGTGCTCTCTGCCATGAACACCACCGTCAATCGGATCAACAGCATTGTTGAACCAGAACTGGCCATTCGCCTCAACCTCGTGCCCGACAACGACCAGCTCATCTTCCTGAACGGCTCCACCGACCCCTACAGCAACTTCAATACGAGCGCCATGCTCAGCGAGAACCAAAGCACGATCAATGGCATTATCGGATCGAACCAGTACGACATTGGCCACGTTTTCTCGACGGGCGGAGGGGGCGTCGCCTACCTCCAATCAGTTTGCACCTCCTTCAAGGCGGGGGGGGTCAGCGGCTTGTCAGCTCCCATCGGCGACCCCTTTGACGTCGATTATGTCGGCCACGAGATGGGCCACCAATTCGGTTGCAATCACACCTTCAACAACTCCTGTAGCGGCAACCGATCCTCGAGCAGTGCCTACGAGCCTGGCAGCGGCTCCACGATCATGAGCTACAGTGGCATCTGCGCTCCAAACCTTCAAAACCTGTCCGATGACGTGTACCACGTCAACAGCCTCATCGAAGCCTCGGATTATCTGCATGATGGCTTCGGAAACTCCTGCGCGGCACAGGTGAGCAGTGGAAACAGCGCCCCGACTGTCTCCGTGGGGGCATCCGCCTTTTCCATTCCCAAGTCCACTCCATTCGAACTGACTGCGACAGCCAGCGACCCCAACCCGAGCAATACCCTCACATTCAGCTGGGAGCAATACAACCTCGGACCGGCCACTTCCTCCGGAGACAACAACCTCAACAACCCCACGGGCAATGCCCCGTGCATCCGGTCCTTCCCCCCCACCACGAGCCCGACCCGGGTGGTGCCTAAGCTGTCTGCCCTGCTCAACAATCAGACCTCCTTCGGCGAGTTCCTGCCGGACTACAGCCGCACCCTGACGTTCAAGTGCACGGTCCGCGACAACAATCCCGGCTGCGGAGGCATTGCCGTGGGCACCAAGAATTTCCTCGTCGATGCCAGCACAGGACCCTTCGTGGTGACCTACCCGAACAACAGCATCACGCGGCCCGGAAATTCTGACCTGACCATCACCTGGGATGTCGCGGGCACGACCGGTGGCAGCGTCGATTGCGCATCGGTCGACATCTATTGCAGCGTGGATGGCGGATACACTTGGCCCTACCTGCTGGCCGAGGCCGCGGACAATGACGGGGAGCACAGCGTCCTCCTCCCTGCGGTGGCCACCAGCCAAGCCCGCATTAAGGTCAAGGGCCACGGCAACATCTTCTTTGACATCAGCAACAGCAACTTCACGCTCAATGCAGTACAAGGGTGCACGGATGCGAGCGCTTGCAACTATCTCGAGATTGCCTCTGTCGATGATGGGTCCTGCATTTCTCCTGATCTCCTCTACGCCGACAACGACGGAGATGGCTTCGGAGACGCGAACGTGACCACCATCGGATGTGAGGGAAGTTTGATTGGTTACGTCACAAATGCAACCGATTGTGACGATTCACGTAATGACGTCTACCCTGGCGCTCCTGGTACGCAGGATGGCGTGGACAATGACTGCAGTGGCGGACCTCTTTCCCCTGAAGAGACTGCAGACTGCCCCGAGGACCTCAACAACGATGGCTTCGTGAACGTCAATGACATCCTCCTGCTCCTGGGCGAGTTTGGGTGCGCCGTAAATTGTACGTTCGATTTGAACGGCATCAACGGCGTGGACGTGAGCGACTTCTTGCTCCTTCTCGGAGCCTACGGTTTGCCCTGTTCGAACTGACACCCCTTACGGGGAAACCGATTGCCCCATGCACCGCTGTGCCCAACGTCCTTGGCTTTGTGCCGCCGCCATGATCGCGGTGACCTGGCTGTCGTGCACCGTCCTAAAGGGACAAGCAGAAGTGCATTGGACGGAGGCCATGCGAAACCCCGCTTTTCCCGTCGACAGTGTGGAGGCCTTGTTTGACGCCGCCTGGACAGAAGGTGAAACTGAGCGTGGCAAGGGATTGAAGCCCTTCCAACGTTGGCTCGCCTTCGCCAAACCCCGCTGCGCACCAGATGGGTCGCGTCCCTCGAACGGCTTGGTCATCCGGGCGCTGGAAGCCGCAAATGAGGACCGGACCGAAGAGCTTGCGCAACGCAGTTTGACCGATCCCAACTGGACCTATGTGGGTCCGACAGGACCAACTGGACTTGGCGGCAGTGGCCGCCTCAACCGGCTCGTGGACCGGCCGGAGGTGCCCACGGAATGGTGGGCCTGCGCTCCTGCCGGTGGGGTCTGGCGTACACAAGACGAAGGCCTCACCTGGACGGCGATGGGCAATGGGCAACTCGAGTCCATTGGCGTCACGGACATCGCCTTTCATCCCACTGATCCCGACCGATTGTGGATCGCCACAGGAGATGGCGATTTCGGAGACACGCGCTCCATCGGAATCTGGACCAGTGCGGATGGCGGAAACAACTGGGAAGCCACAGGCTTGGACTGGGCACCATTCATGGGCAGAACCCTGAGCCGAATCCTGGTCCACCCTGACCACCCCGACACCCTCTGGGCGGCTTCAAGCCTGGGCATTTACCGCAGTGTCGATGGAGGAGATCAATGGTCCCGCCCTCTGACGGGAAATATGGCTTCCTTGGAACTGGACCCCAACGATCCTTCCCACTTGCTGGCGGGGGCATTCGGCAACACCATTGCCGAGAGCCACGATGCCGGCGCAACCTGGGAAACGTTGTTCGTCGACGGCCAGAGTTTCGGACTGAGTCGGATTGCCCTTGCCTTCTCCCCTTCGCAACCGAACATCGTTTACGCGCTGGGAGGCAAGATTTCCGACCAAGGATTTGCCGGAATCTGGCGCAGTGAAAATGGGGGCTCCTCATGGTCGCCTCGAATGACGGAGGGCGAAGGTCCCAACCTGCTCGGGTGGACCGTGCAAGGGTCAGATGCCGGGGGGCAAGCCTGGTACGACCTGACCCTGGCCGTTCATCCCGACAATCCCGACCGGTTGTTCGTGGGCGGAATCAACCTCTGGGAATCCGAAGACGGCGGTCAATCTTGGGGGTGTGCGGCGCACTGGTATTCCGGCGGAGACCTCCCTTATCTGCACGCAGACCAACATGGCATCCGTTTCCTACCGGACGGGACCCTTCTCGTGGGCAACGATGGAGGCGCCTTTCACTTCGACCCTGACGCGGACATGTCGCAGGACTGCAGTGCAGGACTGGCCATTGCCCAGACTTATCGGGTGGATGCAGATCCCCTCGCCATGGACCGGTTCATTGCGGGAACCCAGGACAATGGCACCTTCCTGAAGCACGACGGACAATGGGAACACGTCCTCGGCGGCGATGGCTTTGACTGTGCCTTCCACAGTGAATTGCCTGACGTCGTCTATGCTTCCTTGTACTACGGGCAACTTTTTCGTTCTGATGACGGTGGCAATGCGTTCCAGCAGATTGCCGGCAATACAGGCACGGACCAGAATGCGGCGGGCGCGTGGTTGACCCCCTGGGGCATCAGTGCTTTCAATCCGGACTGGGTCTTCGTGGCCAAGGACCGGGTGTATCGGTCACCGGATCGGGGGAATACATGGACCGCCCTCGGCGCCATTCCCGGTGGAGAATGCACTGCGCTTGGTCTGGCCGCCAACGACATCAGCCGGATGTATGTGGCGAAGGAATTCAACCTCTACCGCACCACGAACGGTCAGGATTTCAGTGCTTTGGATGTTCCCAACGGGCTCTCCCACATCACCGACATCGAAGTCAGCCCCGTCAATGCAGATGAAGTGTGGATCAGCCTGTCCAATTACAACAGCGGCACCAAGGTTCTCCATTCCACGGATGGTGGAATCCATTGGACCTCCCTGTCCAACGGGCTGCCCCCTGCTCCCGTCAACACCCTAGCCGTTGACGTGGCGGGATCCGGCGATGTCTACGTCGGGACGGATGTGGGCATTTACCACCTCCATTCCGGGGGCAGTGCCTGGTCACGCATGTCCGAGGGCCTGCCCAATGTCGTGGTAACCGACCTGGTCCTGCACGCCCCTTCCGGCCGGCTCGTGGCCGCCACATATGGACGCGGCCTCTATTCGCTCGACCTGCCAGACCCCCCGAGTCTAGACGCAGCACTCGGACGCTTGAGG
>NYTZ01000163.1 GCA_002683735.1 Flavobacteriales bacterium | reverse complement strand
CGCCATGGCGTTGATCATCGTGGCCAACATGCCCATGTAGTCCCCTTGCGTCCGCTCCATGCCGCCTTCCGCAGCTTGGACACCTCGGAAGATGTTGCCTCCACCGATCACCACGGCGACTTCCACCCCGGCCTTCACCAGCGCTTCCACCTCGTGAGCGTACAGCGCAAGCTGTTGATTGTCAATGCCAAATTGCTTGTTGCCCATGAGGGCCTCACCACTCAACTTCAGGAGGACGCGACGGTACTTCATCGAAGCAGCAAGATGCGACCCAATTCCGCCCTTGCACAAATGAAAACGGACTCCCTTTGGGGAGCCCGTTCCACAGTCGTTGTAAAGCAGTGGGTCAGTCGAGGCTGACGCGGCTGAATCCGATGATGGCACGGTCGCCACCGGCAGCCTCCTTGACGTAGTCGGCTACGCTCTGTTTGTTGTTCTTGATGAAGGCCTGGTGCACGAGGGTCACCTCCTTGAACCACTTCTTGAGGCGGCCCTTGGCGATGTTCGCGGCCATCTCCTCAGGCTTGCCCTCCTTGATGGCGAGCTCCTTGCCAATCTCCAACTCTTTGTCGATGGCAGCCTGGTCGATGGTGCTTTCGTCGAGGGCAATAGGGGACATGGCTGCCGCCTGCATGGCGACGTCCTTGCCCACCTGACCGTCCACGTCACCGTTGAAGGCCACGAGAGTACTCAGGCGGTTACCCGGGTGGATGTAGGCCACAACGGCATCACCGGAAACCTGCTCGTAACGGCTCACCTCGATGCGCTCGCCGAGGCGACCCATCTGGTTGGTGATTTCCTCCCCCACGGTCACGCCACTCGGGTGGGCGCAGCCGAGCAGGGCATTCTTGTCGGCCGGGGCCTGGGCCACAGCGATGTCGAGAATGCTCTGGGCGAAGGACACGTAGTCAGCGTTCTTGGCAACGAAGTCCGTCTCACAGTTGAGAGAGATGATGCAGCCGCGATTGCCAGCCTCGTTGGTGGAGGCGAGCACGGCACCTTCACCGATTTCGTTGTCACCACGCTTGGCGGCGATTTTCTGTCCCTTCTTGCGAAGGATCTCAATGGCCTTGTCGAAATCGCCTTCGGCTTCAACGAGGGCCTTCTTGCAGTCCATCATGCCAGCTCCAGTCTGCTTGCGGAGCTTGTTGACGTCAGAAGCGGTAATGCTCATGGTCTTGGGATGTAGGGGTTCGGGATGAGGTGGGAATCAAGCGTCTTCTCCGTCCTTCTTCTCTTCGGCCGGGGTCTCTTCAGCAGCAGGAGCGGCCTCCGCAGGAGCCTCTTCAGCAGCAGGAGCATCCTCCGCAGGAGCCTCTTCGGAAGCAGGAGCGGCCTCAGTAGCGGGGACCTCCTCATTCTTGGGGGCCTCTTCCGCCTTCGGAGCGTCCTTCTCGGAGCCGCGCTCAGCCAAACCTTCCTTAACGGCCTCCGTGATGGCGTCGACCACAGCCTTGATGGACTTGCTGGCGTCGTCGTTGGCCGGGATCGGGAAGTCCACAGGACGAGGGTCACTGTTGGTGTCCACCATGGCGATGACCGGAATACCAAGCTTCTTGGCTTCGGCGAGCGCAATGTGCTCCTTCATCACGTCTACGATGAAGACGGCAGCCGGAATGCGGTTCATGTCGGAGATGGAACCGAGGTTCTTCTCCAGTTTGGCACGCTGACGGCTCACCTGAAGACGCTCACGCTTGGACATGGTGCCCAAGGTGCCATCGGCCTCCATCTTGTCGATCTGGGTCATCTTCCGGATGGCCTTGCGAATCGTGGCGAAGTTGGTGAGCATGCCACCGGACCAACGCTCGGTCACGTAAGGCATGTTGACGGACTGAGCCGCCTCAGTCACGATGTCCTTGGCCTGCTTCTTGGTGGCCACGAAGAGAATGCGCTTGCCACTCTTGGCGATTTGCTTAGCTGCAGCTGCAGCGTCGTCGACCAGAGCCACCGTCTTGTGGAGGTCGATGATGTGGATGCCCTTCTTCTCGGTGAAGATGTAGGGCGCCATGTGGGGGTTCCACTTGCGCTTGAGGTGTCCGAAGTGGGTTCCTGCCTGAAGCAGTTGGTCGAAATTGGTGCGTGCCATGATTGCTACGTTCCTGTGGTGAAGCAACAACGGGGTAGCTTCTTTCGAAGGTCCCCGCTGTTTGGATGCTAGCTGTATATGCTGAAAAAAGGGTTGCTGGAAATCAGCGCTTGGAGAACTGGAACTTCTTCCGTGCCTTCTTCTGGCCGAACTTCTTGCGCTCGACCATCCGCGGGTCGCGGGTGGTGAGGCCCTCGGCCTTGAGGGACGGCTTGAGCTCCTCATTCACTTCGATGAGCGCTTTAGAGATGGCGAGGCGCAAGGCCTCGGCTTGACCGGTGATGCCACCTCCGTCGAGGTTCGCCTTGATGTCGAACTGGTCGAGCGTCTCGGTGATCATGAACGGCTGCTTGACCTTGTATTGCAAGGTCGGGAGCGGGAAGTATTCGGTGATGTCCCGCTTATTGATGGTCACCTTGCCGGTGCCCTGGGTCATGTAAACCCGGGCGATGGCGTTCTTACGGCGACCGGAAGTGTTGATGGTCTGCATCTGAATCAGGAGGGGATGGCGTGAGCGGTCGGTTGCTGGGCCTCGTGCTTGTGCTCGGCTCCAACGTAAACGTGCATGTTCTTGAAGATGGCCCGTCCAAGGCGGTTCTTGGGAAGCATGCCGCGAACGGCGTTCTCCACGAGGCGCTCCGGCATGCGGTCGCGCACTTCCTTGGCAGTGCGGCGGTATTGTCCGCCTGGATATCCGGAGAAGCGGATGTATTCCTTGTCCTCCCACTTGTTGCCCGTCAGCTCCACCTTTTCGGCGTTGATGACAATCACATGGTCGCCGCAATCAGCGTGGGGAGTGAAGTTCACCTTGTGCTTGCCGCGCAGCAAGCGCGCGATTTCAGAACAGAGGCGGCCCAGGCGCTGCCCTTCGGCATCCACCAGCAACCACTTCTTGTCGGCGTTCTCCTTATTGACGGAGACAGTCTTGTAGCTCAACGTATCCACTGCGCTTAGAGTTGAAAAACCCCGGAAAATTCGGGGTGCGAATATAGTGGCAATTCTGATGCCCCCCAAACCCCTGTGGCTCAACGTTTCCCATGGAACTTCGTGGACGGTGTTCGAACCGAGGTCAAGCCATGCGGACCAGCCTTCTACCAAAGGCTTTCGCTGCGCCCTTGCCACATCGTAAAATTGGGGATTCATGACGGCATACGAACGGCACCCCCCCCATCCGACCGGCGGCACATTGGAGACCATTGCAGGCCCCATGTTCTCGGGCAAAACCGAAGAGCTCCTCCGCCGCATCCGGCGCGCCGTACTGGCCAAGCAGCAAGTGATGCTCTTCAAGCCGATCCAGGATGACCGGCACAACACCACGGATGTCGTCAGCCATGACGCCCGCCGACAAGAGGCCCTCGCCATGCGCAACGCAGCTGCCCTCGAAGCCGCCGCTCTTTCCGCCCCCGTTCCCCCGAATGTCATCGGAATCGACGAAGTCCAGTTCTTCGACCCGGCCATCGTGGACGTCTGCAACCGGCTGGCCGACGCCGGAATCCGCGTGATCGTTGCCGGACTTGACCTCGACTATCTGGGCCGCCCCTTTGGTCCCATGCCCCTGCTCCTGGCCCACTCCGAATACGTCACCAAGCTCCACGCCATCTGTTCTCAGACGGGAGGCCCCGCCCATTTCTCCCACCGCATCGAAGGCGGAGAAGACGATGTGCAGATTGGTGGGGCTGAATCGTATGAAGCCCTTGCACGCGAACCCTATAACAAGGCTGTCGTCCGCGATCACCACCGGGACGTCGCGCCCACTGCATGATCCTCGACCGATTCGCCCTCCAAGCCCTCGCCGACCAACTCGGCGGCCGGCTGATGTGGCCCAAAGAAGGCCCGGAGGACGTGAGGTTCACCCACCTGTCCACCGACTCACGCCGCCTGCATGACGCCGGTCAAGGACTCGAACACACCTTGTTCGTCGCCCTCCGAGGCGACCGACACGACGGGCACCGACACCTCGCCGAAGCACGGGCCATGGGCGTTCGGGGATTCGTGGCAGCCCTCGATTGGGCAGGCGCCTTGCCGGGCGCAGTGGTCCTGCGTGTGCCACACCCCCTTCTGGCCCTCCAATCCCTCGGCGCGCTTGCGCGCTTTGCCCGTGCTGGTCAAGTCGTCGGCATCACCGGCAGCAACGGCAAGACCATTGTCAAGGAGTGGGCCCACGCTTTGATCAGTCCACACCGCCTGACCTCACGCAGTCCTGGAAGCTGGAACAGCCAAATCGGCGTGCCGCTCTCCTTGTGGGCCCTCGACAATACGGCTGACATCCACCTCGTGGAGGCTGGCATCTCCCAACCTGGCGAAATGGCCGCCCTCGCCCGCATCATCCGGCCCGACATCGGCGTGATGGTCCATTTTGGAGACGCCCACGATGCGCATTTTCCGGACCGCGCCACCAAAGCGCGGGAAAAACTGCGGCTCTTCGAAGGGGCAGGCCGCATCGTGGTGGGCACCCACGACCCGGCCCTCATCGCCGCCATTCAGGAGCGGGACTGGCTGGACCGCTGCGCTTTCTGGTCACTCGATGACCCCATGGACGCGGCCTCCCCAATCGCACCGGATCTGCGCGTCCAGTCTAACACGGAAGGGAGCCAATGCAGGCTGTCAGGACAATGGAAGGACTCGCCCGTCGATTGGGACGTGCCCTTCACGGACCGAACCTCCATCAGCAACGCCCTCACGACGGCATTGCTCGCCCTCGAATTGGGCCTGACACCGGAAGCCGTTGGGGAAGGCCTTCAGCGCCTGCGGCACCTCGGCATGCGGCTGGAGCACCTCGAAGGACAGGGGGGAGGCACCATCATCAACGACACCTGGAACCACGACCTCGACGGCCTGTCCACGGCCCTAGATGCCCTAGAACGCCTGCCCGATGGACGCAAGCGGGCGGTCATCCTCTCGGACCTCGTTCCCTTTGATTCCCAGGACCCCGCCCAATTGGAGCGCCTTCACAGGGCCATCGGCCAACGCCGGGTAGACCGTTGGATCTCCGTTGGACCGGGCCTCGCCACAGGCATCCCCGGCGTGGACCGCACCCACGCCCACCACGCCGACACCGATGCCCTCCTGAACAGCGCCGACCTGGCCGACCTCGAAGGCTGGAACGTGCTGGTCAAAGGCGCGCGGACCTTTGAATTCGAACGCGTTTCCAATGCCTTAGAAGTCAACCCCCACGCCACCGTCCTCGACCTCAACCTCGGCCGCCTCGCCCACAACGTCCAGCGGTTCCGGGACCGCTTCAACAAGCCCATCATGGGGATGGTGAAGGCCCTGGCCTATGGGGCTGGAGACGCCGTAGCCGTCGAATTGGACCAACTGGGCATTGACCGGTTGGCCGTGGCGTTTGCCGAAGAAGGCATTGCACTGCGCAAGCGGGGGGTCCGTTGCCCCATCCTGGTGCTCAATGCGGACCACCAGCGGTTCGGCGACCTCATCCAATGGCGCCTCGAACCTGAAATCCACCGCCTAACCGACCTCGACCATTGGGCGGACGCCCTTCGCAGAAGCGGGCCCATCGGCCAAAAGGCGGACCGTGCCGGCGTGCACCTCAAGGTGGAGACCGGCATGCACCGCCTCGGATTTGAGTCCCAAGAATGGACCGCCGCTGGCCGGCGCTGTGCCGACCTTGGGCTCCCGGTGATCAGCGTCTACAGCCACCTGAGTGCCGCAGACGAACCCGAGGCGGATGACCATACCCGCCGGCAAATTCTGCGCTTTGACGAGGCTTGCCGTGCCATCGAGTCCACTTTGTCCGAAGCCAAGGGTGGCGCGCCAAACACCCCGTTCCTGCGGCACCTTGTCAACACGGCCGGGGCACACCGCTTCCCGGAAGCCCACTACGACCTCATCCGAATTGGCCTTGGCCTCTATGGTTTGGACGCCTCCAACTCCGTGGATGACCTGCAGCCCATCGGCAGCTTCCACACCTCCGTCAGCCATGTCCACACCGTGCCCGCCGGGGAAGCCGTGGGCTACGGCGCTTGCGACATAGCCGACCACGACCGCCTGATCGCCACCTTGCCGGTGGGGTATGCAGATGGTCTTCCCCGCTCGGCGGGCATGGGCCGGGCCACGTTGTTCGTCGAAGGGGAGTGCCGGCCCATCGTCGGGCCCGTGTGCATGGACAGCTGCATGCTGGATGTCACCGGCCTTTCAATTCAGCGCGGCACGCGGGTCGAGATTTTCGGAGACCACGCCCCCCTTGAGCAGCTTGCCGCGGCCACCGACACCATCCCGTATGAATTGCTGTGCCGCATCCCCCAGCGCGTTCGGCGGCGCCAGCGGCGGACCTGACTCCTGCACCGGGTTCGCTTCAGGCGTACCTTTCCGCCGTGAACCGCGCGCAGAAAATCCCCATTGAACCCGGCGACACTTACACATCTCCGGGGGGATTCCTCGTCTTCACCGAACAATACCACCGCAAACGCGGCTATTGCTGCACAAGCGGATGCAAACACTGCCCCTACGGTTACGATAAGGGCACCGGGCGCGTCCGCAACCCCAAAGGCCTGTGACATGAACACCACTGCTACGCCCGCCCGGACCCTCGCCGACTTCCAAGCCGCCATTGCCGAAGGCTTGCCCAGCGTGCTTCCCGCAGCGAAGTCCCGCAACCCGGACGTCCCGCACGCTCCGGTTCGCAAGGACATCCTTACGCCGAAACAAAAGGAGCTGGCGCTGGCCAACGCGCTGCGCTACTTCCCGGCCGAGCACCACGCCACGCTCGCCCCGGAGTTTGCCGAGGAGCTCCGCACCTACGGGCGCATCTACATGTACCGGTTCATGCCCGACTACGCGATCCACGCGCGGCCCATTGAAGCGTATCCCGCAAAGACACCCCAGGCTGCGGCCATCATGTTGATGAT
>NYTZ01000162.1 GCA_002683735.1 Flavobacteriales bacterium | reverse complement strand
CGATGGTGACGTGGACCTCTACATCGCCAAGTGCCGACAGTTCGTCAGCGACCCGCAGGACCCTCGCCGCGTGAACCAACTTTGGGTCAACGATGGGCAAGGCGGATGGACCGAAGAAGCGGCAGACCGCGGCCTTGTCTTCTTCGAGCAAAGCTGGACCGCCGACTTCGGCGACATCGACAACGACGGCGACATGGACCTCGCCGTGACCAACCACAGCACGACCCTGTTCTTGCTCGAAAACGACGGAACAGGACACTACACGGACATCACTGCCGGCAGCGGCATGGAAGTCAGCGGCTTCTTCCTGCAGAGCAAGTTCGAGGACTTCGACAATGATGGCTTTCTCGACTTCATCACCTCCGGTGACAACAGCTCCAACTATTTCTTCCGGGGCAATGGCGACGGCACGTTCGAACAACTGCCTTGGCCCTTCAGCTATGACGACGCCATGCTCAGCTTCGCCACCGGCGACTTTGGCCGCGATGGCCAAATGGACCTGATTGCCAGCCACGGCGGCGTCTATGTCAGCCCGGACAACAACAACCCTGACCAGCTGTACCTCAACGATGGCAGTGAACATCACTGGGTGTGTTTCGACTTGCAAGGCATTGATTCCAACGCCGATGCTGTGGGCGCCCAAGTCGCCGTCTACGGCCCTTGGGGTGTACAACTCCGGGACGTTCGGGCTGGCGAGAGCTACGGCATCACTTGCACCACCCACCCTCACTTCGGATTGGGCGAAGCTGAATTCATCGACAGCGCCGCGGTCCATTTCCCGAGCGGTTTCACCACCACCCTGATCAACCCTGACATCGACACCTATCACAACGTCGTGGAGGCCCCATGCCAAGTGGGCGCCTTTGACTTGACCCTGACCGGCGCCAACGTCATTTGTCCGGGAGAAACCGTCACCCTCGATGCTCCGATGGGCTTCGCAAGCTATGAGTGGAGCAACGGCGAAATGGCCCTCGGCATTGAAGTGGGAGAGACTGGCAACTACACGGTTCTCGTGTACGACCAAGATGGATGCGCCGGCATTTCCAACCCGATTTCCATCGAGGTGTTTGAGCCTGAAGTGCCCACCATCACCGTGGACGGAGAGGTCAAATTGTGCGAAGGAGAAAGCGTCACGCTCATCTGCAGCGCAGCCCCCGCCTACACCTGGAGCACTGGGGCTACGGAACAAGCCATCCTCGTCAGCGAACCCGGCACATACGAGGTGAGCGTGGACGGCGAGTGTGCCGAGCCCACCGCATCCGAGCCGGTGATCGTGGAGGTATATGCAGTGCCCGGCACACCCACCGTGGCCGATGAGACCCTCGCTGCGCCGGCCAGCGCCACCCTAGACTTTGGCGGCAACGAGTTGCACTGGTACGACAGCGAAACGGCCGAGACGCCAGTTTTTGTCGGCAACAGCTTCACCACCCCGGTCCTCAATGAGACCACTACCTTCTGGGTGGAGGATGTTCTGAACCACGGTCTCGAAACGGCCGTGGGTGGATCTAGCGCTCAAAGTGAGGGGCAATACCACAACAACAGCAACTACTGGCTGCGCTTTGACGCATACCAAGACATTGTGATCGAGAGTGTCAAGGTCTTTGCCAACGGGACGGACGACCGCACCATCGCTGTCATCGATGCGGCTGGCAACATCCTCGACGAGGTCACCGTGTCGGTGCCCGACGGCGAAAGTGTGGTTGAGCTCGGCCTCGCAGCACCTGCAGGTGTTGCCCACGGCCTGCGCAGCTTGGACGACAACCCACAAATGTGGCGGGACGGCCAGGGCAGCGACCTCGACTACCCCTACGAAATGGGCGGACTCGCGACCATCACATCGAGCAGCGTCAACAACCCGAACAACGCCACCAACTACTACTACTTCTTCTACGATTGGACGGTGAGCACCCAAGGCATTGCCTGCACTTCTGACCGCGTTCCAGTCACGGTGACCATCACCACCTCGGGCATCGCCGACCTGACGGTTCTCGAAGGCGGCTTGTCCGTCTTCCCAAACCCCAGCCAAGGCGAACTCCAACTGTCTTGGGAAGTCACCTCCGGCACGGTGCGCTGTGAAGTGGTCGATATGGCCGGTCGCGTGCTCCACCGTGTGGATGCCGCCGGTCCCAGCCAACTCGGTACAATTGACCTCAGCGACCTGCCGCGCGGAGTGCACATTCTGAAACTCACCCAAGGCGATCGCACCGCCACGGCGCGCGTCGTCCTCAAGTGATCGCCCCCCAATTCTCTAAAGGACCCCGCCCGGCAACGGTGCGGGGTTCTTCTTTTCTTTGAATCATGCGCCGCTCCACCGGACTTCTTCTGTTTCTGATCGCTTTGGCCTCCATGAGTGCGGCATTGTCGGTTGGTGCATCCGGAGGACAAAAATCCAACTTCTATCACCAAGGGGTGGAAGGGACGCTATACCGGTCAGTCCTAGGAGGGCTTCCAGACACAACCAACTCCCTGTTCTGGGGGTCCGGAAAGTGCGCGGGTTGCCATGGAGAAGATCCGGACGACCTCGCATCCATTGCCGGTCAAACGTTTCCAATGCAACCCATGCCCGACGGTTGGGACGTCAACGTTGTGGATGATTGGAGGAGCTCGATTATGGGCAACAGCACCAAAGACCCCTTTTGGAGGGCCAAGGTGCGCCATGAAGTCATCACCAACCCGAGCCACGCCGTCGGCCTTGAAGACAAGTGCACCAGTTGTCACGCACCAGTGGGCCACTTTGCAGCGCACCACGACGGAGCAGAATATTATTCCCTGCTGGAAGCCTTGACCGACAGCCTCGCCCTGGATGGTGTGAGCTGCGGCGTCTGTCACCAGCAAGATGCACAAGGCATTGGCACCCGCTTCAGCGGGGAAATGACCTTCGTGGAAGACACCATCTATGGCCAGTATGGTGGCGGGAAAGATGAGTATCCCGTGCAGATGCAGCCCATGTTGAGCTTTGGCGTGAAAGCCCTGTACGGGGAACACATCTCTCGCTCAGAAAGCTGTGCAGCTTGTCACAGCCTGATTACTTCTAGCGTCACCTTGGAAGGCGAATACACCGGGGAGACCGTCATCGAGCAAGCCACTTATCACGAGTGGGTCAACTCCGTCTACGAGTCCGGTCCGGAAAAGCAGGAGTGCCAAGGTTGTCACATGCCGCAAATCGAGGACCCCGTGACCATTGCCAGTCAACAGACTTGGCTGCAGCCCCGTTCGCCCTATTCGCTGCACTACTTCGTGGGGTCCAACACCCACATGTTGCGGATGCTGCGCAACAACATTGATTCGCTTGGCCTTTCGGCGAGTGAAGCTCAATTCGACAGCACCATCGACCGGACGCTGGCCATGCTCCAAGAGCAAACGCTCGACCTCAATGCCGAGGTCATTCTCGACGACGGACTTCCTAGGGTAGAGGTGGGCCTCCTCAACAAGGCCGGGCACAAATTCCCTTCGGGCTACCCTGCACGTCGGGCTTGGATTGAGCTTCAGGTCACAGGTGACGAAGGCAACACCTTGTATCACAACGGCGCATGGAATCCGGAAACCGGGCACATTCTGGGACAAGAAGACGTGGCGTGGGAACCCCACCACGACGTGGTGGCCAGCGAAGACGAAGTGGTCATCTACGAATTGGTCCTCGGGGACGTCAACGGAGATCCGACCACCGTTTTGGAGCGCGCCCACGAACACCTCAAGGACAATCGGCTGACGCCACGCGGCTTCTCCTCGCAGCATGTCGTTTACGACACCACCGCCATTGTCGGTGCCGCCTTCAGCGACCCGAACTTCAACTTGAACTCAGAAGGAGAGGAGGGCACCGGAGGCGATGCAGTGACCTACCTGCTTCCAAGCGGATGGGAAGAGGAGGCCACGCTGACCATCGAATGCACAGTGTGGTACCAGAGCATGCCACCGAAATGGATGGCGCCTATGTTGCAGATCCAAGGGGACAGCCTGATTAACGGGTTCCGAGAACTCTACGCAGAATTCGTCCCCACTCCGGAGCGCATTGCCACAGTGACCTTCACCGAGTCCATCATTGGGGTGACCGAAGCTCCCCACTTCATCCTTTCGGCTTACCCCAATCCAAGCCGGGGAGAAGGGGTGACGATTGCCCAATCAGACGACAAGCCTCTGGGACGCTACCAATTGGTGAATGCCAATGGCAAACTCATCGAGCAGGGAGACTGTCCACAGGCTCGATTGCGACTTCAACTTCCCGCGTCAGGACGCTACACCCTCCGCACCGAAAGCGGCAGCAGCGTTGCCCTCATTCGGGAGTAACAGCTTCATCCTCTCCATTCGAGCACCACAGGACAGTGGTCACTGCCATGGACCTCCGTCAGGATGGTCGCAGGACCGCAGTGGGCCAAAGCCTGCTCGGAGGCCAGGAAATAGTCAAGGCGCCAACCCACATTCTTTTCGCGCGCACCACCCCGGTAGGACCACCACGAGTACTGCACCCGGTCCGGATTCTGGTGACGCCAGACATCGGTGAATCCCGCCTCCAGCAATGCTGACATCCCAGCAATTTCCTGTTCTGTGTAACCTGGCGTCTTGTTGTAGTTGGCATCCGGACGGGCCAAATCGATCGACTGGTGGGCCACATTCAGATCCCCGCAACACAACACAGGCTTCCGCACAGCCAATCCTACAAGGAAGTCACGGAACGCCACATCCCATTTCTGGCGGAACGGAAGCCGTTTGAGGCCGGACGAACTGTTGGGCGTGTAGACCGTCACAAAGAAGAAACCCTCGAATTCAGCCGTGGTCACCCGGCCTTCATCGTCCATGCCGTCGACCCCGATGCCATGCATCACCTGCAGGGGGGCAACCCGGCTCAGGATGGCTGTGCCACTGTATCCCTTCTTGACGGCGGAGGAACTAAATAGACGCCAGTCGCCTTCGAGGCCAAACAACGCCTCACGTACCTGGTCGTCCTGCGCCTTGGTTTCCTGCAAGCCGAGCACATCCAATCCGCTCCCGGCCAACCAACCTTCAAAATCCTTTTTGACCACGGCGCGCACGCCATTGACATTCCATGTGCCCAAATTCATGGTGGCAAGCTCGCCAAGCGGAGACGAATTCACGCCATCCCCGGCGGACGTCCCCAACCTTTGGCCACGAGATGCTCCAGCAACGGCTGAAGGCTGTGGGAACTCGCCACCCGACGTCGCACCTGCAACATCTCCATGAGGTGCTGTCCCGATTTCGACGATGCACTGTGGTCCATCCGGACGAGGTGATTGAACTGGTCCGTTTCTCCCACATCAAGCAGCTGGAACTCCCGCAGCACAGGCTCGTAACCAATCAACAGCCGGCGCCCCTCCATCTCCGCCAACTCGAAGAAGTGCGGCATGGTCAGGAATTCGAGCTGCCAAGGCGCCATGTAGCCCAATGAGAAATAGGGATAGAAACGTTCGGTGCTCGGGATGCCGCAGGTTTGCAGACCTGCGCGAATGTCTTGGATGGCCCCCCGAACCAGGGCACCCGTGGTGAGCGATGGGTCGAAATTGCGGTAGGATCCCCACCGCTTGGTGGGCGTGTAGTACTCGAACTCCCCCAATTCCAACTTATAGTCGAAGTCAGAAGGCAAGTCGAGGACATATCCGGGATAGTACCACTTCAGGCCGGCGGAGAGGCCGAACTCCACCTCCTTCAGCATGGTGTAGATGCCCAGACCGAATTTCCGATAATCCGGGTGTTGTAGGCCAATGAGGCTGGCCATGGCCCTGTCTCCGACATCGAAGAAACTGACCGCGACCAGCTTGTCTCCGTCGTACACGCACACCTCCCGAGTGTCAAACACCGTGCGATGGAACCCGCTGGTGAGGTACTCATTGAGGGTGGGGTGGATGAACCCTTTAAAGCGGTCCTTTTGAAGCGTGTACAAGGCTTCCTTTTCGGCATCCGGCTTGGCCCGACCAATGCTGAAGGTGAAGCGCCGATCACACCGATTCAGCCGCTTCCGTTGGCTCTTCTTGAGCGCGAACTGGTCGAGATTCATCCGGATGTTTACCACACCGTAGATGCCCGACTCGATGCACAGCAGGTCCACCTTGTACAGCATGACACTTCCCCTGAACCAACCTGAAGCCAAGTACTGGTCGTAACGCTGGGGGGCCAGTTTGCGGGGGAAATGCGTCTGAACGAGCATCGCCACAAGTTACGTCAGAGCGGGGGGCTTCGCGCAGGGTGCCATACCCCGCAACGCCTTACAGGTACCTGGACACCCACTTCACAACCGCCGCCTTCCAGGGCGTAAACGGCGGGTAGGACAGGGGCAAGGCCGTCAAGGGCAACCGCTTGCGCATCACACTCCGACGGTTGGAGAATTCATCGAAGGCCGCCCGACCATTGGCACGACCGGTACCACTTCCTTGCACACCACCAAACGGCAAGTCCGGGTTGGCGATTTGAACCACCGTCGCCCCGATGCCGACTGTTCCAGAACGGGTGGACGCCAACCAATGGCGCGTCCGGCGATGGTCCCGGCTGAAGATGTAGATGGACAAGGGGTGATCCTTGATGTTGGCAATCTTGCCTGTCACCTCTTCTGGATCCTCCCAAAGGAGGACCGGCAGGAGTGGGCCGAAAACCTCTTCGCGCATCACGCGCATGTCCGGCGTCACATTGGAGAGGATGGTGGGCTCCATGAACAGCGTATCCCGATCGTGCCCACCACCGCAAAGGACCTTGGCGCCTTTGGACAGTGCGTCTTCCAACGTGTCCACCAACCGGTCGAATTGATCCGCATTGACAATGCGGCCGTAATCTGCCGATGCTGACACGTCCTCTCCAAACCACCCCGCCCACTTGGCCGCGAAGGCAGCTGCGATACCGTCGACCGCTTTGGTCTCCACAAGCAAGTAGTCCGGTGCAATGCACACCTGACCTGCATTCAGTGCCTTGCTCCATGCCAGGCTCGACACCACCGCATCTGGGGACAGCGTTGCATCCACAATGGCCGGGCTCTTGCCGCCCAACTCGAGGGTCAGGGGAGTGAGGTGTTCCGCAGCCGCTTGGGTGACCTTTCGACCGGTGCGGGTGCCTCCTGTAAAGAAGATGTGATCAAAGGGCAAGGAGGTCAAATGGGCGGCTTCTTCCGGCCCACCGAGGATGACCTGGACCCGGTCCTCCGGCAATGCCTTACGCATCCAATCGGCCATGACCCGAGATGTGGCAGGCGCTTGTTCCGGCGGCTTGACCACCACGCGGTTGCCCGCAGCCAACGCGGCAATGACCGGCTTCATCGTCAGCAGCAGAGGGAAATTCCAAGGCGCAATGACCAGCACTACCCCCTTCGGCTGGTTTACGATCTCGGAGCGGGTTCCAAACAAATGCAAGGGTGTCGGACGGCGCTCTGGCCGCATCCAATCCCCGAGGTTGCGGCGCATGAATCCGATTTCTTTGCGAATCGGGAAAAATTCCGTCAACCGCGCTTCCGCCTCGGGCTTTCCCAAGTCTTGCTGAAGGGCGTCCAACAAGGGCTGTTCATACTCCCGCAATCCGCGAAGCATATCGGTCAACAATGCCCGCCGTTCACGCAACGTGGAAGCCGGCTGCACCCGATGCGCGTCCTGCAGGGCCTCAAATGCCCTGTTCAGTTTCTCGAAGCTCAATCCTTGAGCAATTCCTTGATGCTGCCCACACTCCCCAACATGCCGCTGGCTTCGTAAGGCATGAAGACCACCCGCGACTTGTCGTTGGACGTTTCCATCATCTTTTCAAGTGCCTCCACATAGCGGACCGCAATCAGATACTGGGTTGGATCGGCCTTGGTCTGGGCCACCGCTTCAGCCACCTTCTTGATGGCCTCCGATTCGGCTATCGCCACTTTCAAGCGCGCTTCAGCCTGTCCCTCTGCCTGCAAAATGGCCGCCTGGCGCTCGCCTTCGGCCTG
>NYTZ01000161.1 GCA_002683735.1 Flavobacteriales bacterium | reverse complement strand
TGCTCCCAACAATCACGATCTGCCTCCTTGGCAGCGACGAACAGGTCCTGCGAAAGCGTCTGAAAATGCGACGAGATGTCCGCTGCCATGGAGCGCTCCCCTTGCAGGACATTGATGTCCACGCTGGGCTGATTGTCGCTGGCCGTGGAGAACGTCTCGCTCTTCTTGGTTGGGATGGTGGTGTTGGCCTCGATCAATTTGGTCATCACACCGCCCATGGTCTCAATGCCGAGAGATAGGGGGGTGACGTCCAACAGGAGAACGTCCTTCACATCTCCGCTGAGGACGCCCCCTTGGATGGCGGCGCCGACGGCGACCACTTCATCGGGGTTCACGCCCTTGGAGGCTTCCTTTCCGAAGAAGGAGGTCACGGCCTCCTGCACGGCGGGAATCCGGGTGGATCCGCCCACGAGGATGACCTCGTCGATGTCGCTGGTGCTGAGTCCGGCGGCCTTCAGGGCCGTTTGGCATGGCTCGATGGTGCGCTTGACCAGCGCATCGGTGAGTTGCTCGAACTTGGCACGGCTCAAGGAGCGCACGAGGTGCTTCGGCACGCCGTCGACCGGCATGATGTAAGGCAGATTGATCTCGCTGCTGTTGGTGCTGCTGAGTTCAATTTTGGCCTTTTCCGCAGCTTCCTTGAGGCGCTGGAGGGCCATGGGGTCCTTGCTGAGGTCGAGACCGCCATTCTCGTTTTTGAATTCCTCTACGAGCCAATCGATGATGGCTTGGTCGAAATCGTCACCCCCGAGGTGGGTGTCGCCGTCCGTGGAGAGTACTTCGAAGACGCCGTCTCCGAGCTCGAGGATGCTCACGTCGTGCGTTCCGCCACCGAGGTCGAACACCACGATCTTCTGGTCCGTGGACTTCTTGTCGAGGCCGTAGGCGAGGGCGGCAGCGGTGGGCTCGTTGATGATGCGCTTCACCTCAAGGCCGGCGATTTCACCCGCTTCCTTGGTGGCCTGACGCTGGCTGTCGTTGAAGTAAGCCGGAACCGTGATGACGGCACCGGTGACTTCCGTGCCGAGGTAGTCCTCCGCTGTCTTCTTCATTTTCTGAAGGACCATAGCGCTGATTTCCTGCGGGCTGTAGTTCCGGTCGTCGATCTTGATGCGGGCAGTGCCGCCGTCGGCTTCCACCACATCATAAGGGACGCGGCCGGCTTCGTTGCCGACTTCCTTGAACATCTGGCCCATGAACCGCTTCACGGAGTAGATGGTCTTGGTGGGGTTGGTGATGGCCTGACGCTTCGCCGGGTCGCCGACTTTGCGCTCTCCATCTTGGACGAAGGCGACGATGGACGGGGTGGTCCGCTTGCCTTCACTGTTGTTGATGACCACGGGCTCATTGCCCTCCATCACGGCCACACACGAATTGGTGGTACCGAGGTCGATGCCGATGATTTTGCTCATGATATGTGGGTTTGTTGTTTGCTTGTGGATGTCACTCGGACGACCCGCCAAGGACAAAAGCAGTGCCAACGCCCGTGCCGCATGCCACGACTGACAGGATGACGGGTCGTACCGAGGGCGACTGACAGGAGCGGCATAAATCGCGGTTGAATTGGCAGATGTCGGCCCCGTAGTGCCACCTTGCCGCCATGACCGTGGACGATCGTGGCTTTTCCTTGGACCTCGCAGGTCCTCCCCAGCGCATCATCAGTCTGGTGCCCTCCCTCACGGAGACCTTGGTTGACCTCAGGGTGGAGGACCGCATTGTGGGCCTGACCAAATTCTGCATCCACCCCGATCACCTTCGGCGAGAGCGGATGAGGGTGGGCGGGACCAAGGGCGTCAGGATCGATGTGATCCTCGACCTTCAACCGGACCTTGTTATCGCCAACCTCGAGGAGAACGAGGCCCAGGACATCATGGCGCTGGAGATTTCCGGCATCCCCTGCTGGGTGTGCGATGTGCGCACGGTCGAACGGGCCTTCCGCTTGCTGTCCGATCTCGGGGCTTTGGTCGGAATGGCAGACCGGGGTGCCGACCTCGAAGCGGAAGCGCGCCGGTCGTGGGAAGAGGGGCGGCTGTCCGTCGACCCCGGTCAAGGCCGCAAGGTGGCCTACGCGGTGTGGCGCAATCCTTGGATGTGGGCGGGCCACGATGCCTACATCCAGTCCGTGCTGCGGTGGTGGGGATGGACCCCTTGGCCCGAGGTCGCCCGTTATCCGGAGTTGGAGATGGCCGAGGTCCGCGACCAAGGCGTGGAAGAGGTGTTGCTTCCGTCGGAACCCTTTCCCTTCAAGGAGGACCACAAGGCCGAATGCGAAGGCCTCGACGCCCGGTTGGTGGACGGCGAAATGTTCAGCTGGTACGGCAGCCGGATGTTGAAGGTGCCGGCCTACATGGCGGCCGCGTGGAATGACGCTTGAATTCGCCAATTTTGCCCTCCCGTTGTCGCGGGTTGAATCCACATCAGCATGAATGCAGCTCCCCTTCGTTTTGCCGTCGTCGGCCTGGGCCACATCGGCAAGCGTCACGCCGAGATGATCCGACGCCACCCGGGCTGTGAATTGGTGGCCGGGTGTGACATCCGGTCCCAGCAACAGACGGGAGCCGGGAACGATTTCGCCCTGTACACGGATATGGAAGACATGATGGTGGCCCATCCCGACGTGGAGGTGGTGTGCATTTGCACCCCCAACGGGCTTCATGCGGCGCAGTCAATGATGGCCTTGGAACACGGGCACCACGTGATCGTGGAGAAGCCGATGGCCCTCAGCCGAAAGGATGGAGAGGCCATCCTACACAAGGCGCTGGAAGTTGGCAAGCAGGTGTTCTGTGTGATGCAGAACCGGTACAGCCCGCCCAGCGAATGGCTTAAGGAAGTGGTGGAAGCCGGACGCCTCGGCCGAATTCACATAGTCCAGGTCAATTGTTTCTGGAACCGCGACGACCGGTACTACGGCAAAATTCCTTGGAAAGGGACCCTCGATATGGACGGCGGGACTTTGTTCACCCAATTCAGCCATTTCATTGACATCCTGTACTGGTTGTTCGGGGACATCCAAGGCATCCACGCCCGGTTTGCGGATTTCACCCACAGCCGCAACACTGATTTCGAAGACTCGGGACTGGTGACGTTCGACTTTGTCAATGGGGGCATGGGTACGCTTCAATTTTCCACGTCCGTGGCGGAGACCAATTTCGAGAGTTCCCTGACCATCGTTGCGGAGAAAGGCACGGTCAAGGTGGGCGGTCAATACATGAACGAGGTTGAATACTGCTGCATCGATGATTACGAGCTGCCGGCGTTGCCACCGTCCAATCCGGCCAACGATTACGGGGCCTACAAAGGCAGCGCTGCGAACCACGGCTACATCTTTGAGAATGTCTTCGAGACGTTGCGCGGAAGGGGCCGCATCACCACCAACGCTTTGGAGGGCCTCAAGGTGGTGGACATCATCGAGCGGATTTACGCTTCAGCCGATCGGGGCCTTAAACCGGGCACGGTGGATCCGTCTGCCTGAATGCCCGAGAGGTCGATGCCGACGAGCATGGCGTCGTCGACCTTGGCATTGCTGCCCTTCCACATGAGCAGTTCTTGCGTGAGCGCGGCTTCGCGCTTGGACATGGCCAGGGAGGCGTGGCGTTCGAGGAGACCGGCGAGTCGCTTCCGGCCCAGTTTCCTGCCGTGTGCCCCGCCAAATTGATCCCGCACGCCGTCGGTGCTCAGGTAGATTTGATCGCCGGGCAGGATGTCCAGCACATGGGCCTCGAACTCCGGATGAGCGGACTCTTGTCCATGACGACCGGCGATGAGGTCGATGCTTTCGCGGGTGCCGCGGATGACCTGGGCCTGTCCGTTTCGGATGAGGTAGAGGTCGCCGCGCGCTCCGGCAAAGTGCAATTGGCCGGCATCGGGGTCGAGGGTCACCACAGCCCCGTCAAACCCGAACATTTGCGGGACTTCGGATTGGGAATTCATCCGTTGGTTAAACGCCGCACGAAATCCAAAGAGGATGTCGTTCGGCATGGGACACTCCAGCTCGGCGTGGGCCCGTTGGATGAGCATGGATCCGAGCAGTGCCACCATTGAACCGGGAACCCCATGTCCAGTGCTGTCGATGAGGGCGAGGGTGCGCCTGCCGCATTTTTCTGCGAGAAACAGGAAATCACCACCGAGGATATCACGGGGCCGGTCGATGAGCAGGGATTGAGGAAAAAGCTGCTGAAGTTCTTCTTTGCCCGGCAAGGCCACTTCGAGAATGGCCTTGGCGCTGATGACCCCTTGGGTGATGTGGACGAGGTTCTGGCGAACCTGGTCCGCCAATCGCTGCCGTTGGTTCCCCTCGGTCTCCAATTTGGCATTGGCTTGCCGAATCTGCAGGGTGCGCTCCTCCACGCGTTCCTCGAGGTGGTTCACATGGTCCCGCAATTGAGATTCGAGCTCGACCCGATGGGAAATGTCGAGCAGGGTCAGCAGCAGCGTGTCTTCTGCGGATTCAGGCAAGCTCAATTCCAGGCTCAGGTAGCGAAGCTGGCCATTCTGGTCCCGGACAAGAACGTCTCCAGCCGACCGGAGACCACCATTCTGAAGCGACAATAAATCGGCCAAAAGGGCTCGCGGTTGCAATGGGGTGAGCCGGTTGACAAATCCAAATTCTAGGGAGACTGGGGTTCGAAGGTCCAGCAATTGGCGCGCCATTGGGTTGTTGAGTTCCCAAGTGACCGAGCCGAGGATGCGTCGGATGCGGTCGATGGCTTCATCTCGGCTGCGCATGGGCCCCAGCTGGCCGATGTGGCGAAGGGATTCAAGAAATCCCTGAGCGCGTCCCGTGATCAAGCCCGCCCCGGCCATGTCAAAGGTGGAGGCCCAAAATTGGGTTTCGGCTTCCGCAATGCTGGGCGAGGTGACAATGGATTTGGACGGGTTTTGAGGCTGTGGCACCAAGGTCTCCAAACGTTGGCCAAGGAGGGCGGCTGCACTGCTCGCTTCGTGGTAGCCGTCTGCGTTCAAGGCCAGCCAGGTGCTGGGCTCTTCCAATGCTGCGAGGACAATGAGGATGGGGGTCGAAGAGGCCGCGGAAGTGAGGCAACGTGCTGTGTGCAGGCGCTCCTGACGGCTGCCCTGTGTGCCGATGACCCAGATGTCGACGAGTCGGGAGACAGCATCGGCTGAATCCATGATGGTCCATTCGAGCGGTCTGCCGGAAGGGGTGGCCTGAGGCCATTTGGACCGTGCAGCCAAAGTATCATGCACCAGGCCGACCCGGATGGGAGTGGGCGAGGTGTCAGAAAAGGACGGGGTCATGGTCCCGGTGAGTGGCATGTTCCGAAGATGGGAATACAGCGTCGGCAGACATGTCGGTTGGGCCGGAGGGCAGAGGGTCGGAATCTTCCGGGCGGGATGTCAGTGCGAGGAGCGCATGGGGTCGGCACCACCGGGTGAGAGGTCGTGAAGCAGGATGTACTTGACGAGGTCTGAATTGCTTTTTAGGCGCATTTTTTCCAGGATGCGACTGCGGTAGGTGCTGACCGTCTTGATGCTGAGGCTGAGCTGGTTGGCGATGTCGGTCATGGTCTTGCCCTCGCCGATGTACAGCAGAACTTCATATTCCCGGTCCGACAGGCTCTTGTGGGGCAGGTCGTTGTCGTCCTTGGCCATCTCTTCAATCATCAGACGGGTCAGTTCCGCGCTGATGTACTGCTTGCCTTCCATGATGGTCCGCATGGCATCTTCGAGCACCTGTGGCGCACTGTCCTTGTGCAAGTAGCCCCGGGCACCGGCTTTGATCATCCGAATGGCGAACTGGTCCTCAGGGTACATGCTCAAGGCCAG
>NYTZ01000160.1 GCA_002683735.1 Flavobacteriales bacterium | reverse complement strand
GCGGATTGTCCCCTTCGCAGAGGAACTCGCAGAGTGCCAGAGAAACGTATGTGCCACTCCCGTCTCCAGGATCCACACACGTATTGTTCAAGCAGTTGAATGTCGCACCACCGCCAGATCCACCGCCGGATCCTGAGCCGCTCCCAGAGCCGCCCCCAGAGCCTGAACCCGAGCCAGAGCCACTTCCTGCGCCTGATCCCGTGCCAGACCCAGTCCCACTGCCTGATCCTGATCCGGACCCACTCCCCGTTCCCGAACCTGTTCCGCTCCCTGTACCTGAACCAGTTCCGGAGCCGCCACTGTTTCCGCATTGGCTTTGACAGTCCTCGAATGTGAGGTACATGCCACCTCGCGTAGCCTCGCAGGTTCCATTCAGACAGTCGTAAGAGTCCAAGCGGCAACCATAAATGCAGGCAACAGCCAGAACTGACACACAGAAAAGCAGAAATCGCGGAGTACTCATGTGCGTAAATCTACCTGCTATCTAGACTGGCTCCAAATAAGGAGAGTCCGGACAAACCTCATACGTATTTATATGAAAATGCGGCCATAACTGGTTAACGTAAGGGTTGTGGTAGAACCAAACCTCATCCAGTGGCGACAACGAATTCGACTTCAATGGTCCATGAGTCAGCAGAACCACGCACTCCTCCGAGTTGCATTTGCTTTTAAACTGGGACTCAGACTTCACGAAATGCAGCCTGTGATTTGGCAAGGTCTGCTTCAAATAAAACCCCAAAAGCTGATTAGAAGACAGCAACCAAACCTCTCCTTCTTGCTGATGGACGTGCCTCCTCACCTGGGCCAAGGCTGAGGGCGATTGATGCTGGGTGACCAACACCATGGAAGTAAGGACATAGACCAGCATAAAAACGCACAGCATCAAAGCAGAACCAATGCGGCCCAACTTGTGCTTCAGCGCGTCCGCCCCCGAACCCAGAAACAACGCCATGGCGGGAATCAAGGGCAGAATGTGACGGGGTTTATAGACAATGTTCTGAAAGAAAAAGACCCATACTGCATACGCCAGACAACAGGCCAGCAGCACCACGGTACCCCGGGGCCATCCGCCTTTCCGAATGCGGACCAATGCCCCAATGCCCATAACCAGCAGTGAAACAGACGTGACCATAGTGCTGGGGTTTCGATCCATCCACCACCCCCCAAACCCATCGGCAAAAAGTGCACGTGCCATGCGGATCAACCTCAAGGACAAACTGGCGTTTTCAGACATCACAGTGCCACCCCATTCGGTGAAATGACCCCGTGCATCATGTGTGGCCAACTCCAACAGTGCAGGCCCCCCAACCACAGTCACCCAAGGAAGAAACCAAAGCAGGCCGCCCACAAGACCCCCGCCGATCAAAAACAAGAGGTGCTCCTTCCGCCGAAGGAAGAAAAATGCGGGCAAGAAAAAGGGCAAAAAAGAAAGACGGACGCCAGCAAGAAAGCCGATCGCAATTCCCAAAAACACCAACACCGACAGATTCTGCTTCTTTCCCTCCCCAATGCGGTACTCAAGCAACAGCCACAATGCCACCTGAAGCACTCCCAGACCAAGTAGGTCCGGCATGTACCTGTTGCCCATGAGCCACAACAACGGGCTGAAAAACAAGATGATTCCAAGCAAGTAAACCGCATGGCCCTTGGGCATCATCAGCCGCTGGATACGGATAGTGGCGGCCACAATCAAAAATGTGGCAATGCCGCCAATCAATGAGAAACTGTATGCCGTGGACCCGATGATCCAATACACCAACTGGAGCAGTGCGCAAAAGAGCGGATACCCCGGAAAATGGGGCTTGTTGTTTAACACATCGTATTCGACTGCGGACTGCGCAAAGCGCAGGCTGTCAATGTCTTCGATATAAAAGATGGCCGATGCCAAGCGACTCAGAACGCACACCAAAAGCAGCGAACCCCAGATCAGAATTGACTTCGATTTAGCGGTCATCTCAGCACGGCACTGACGATGGAACAAAACCGTCCACCAGCTTTCTGGCATTCTTCATGTGATCGTGAATGTGGCTGTATTCCACGAGTCCGTTCCTTCCAGTGATGCGCAGATTCCGGAACTGACGCACATACTCAAATGCCCGCTCCGTATGCTCTTTGTACTGGTTGTCCAGAATGGGATACGCGTTGCGCAAACGCATGACATGACAATTCAGGACTTCTGTCTCTAGGAAAAAACCGATCTCCACCAATTGCCTCTGGACCTCAACCCTTGCATCCCGAACGGCCTCATCAGTCCAGTCCTTGAGGTTCTGACAAGGAACCTCCACAGCGAGTGAAGTTTGTCCATCAGGCGCCATGGCCTGGCTTCTGTTGCGCGGCTCGTAGACCCGGGTAAACCTGAACTTTTTATCCGGAAAGTACATGGAAGCATTGGCGTTCACAGAAGGCTTTGACAAAGCAAAAACCAGCACCAAAACGTCGCGAAATCGAATGCGGCTTAACGCCTCCATAACCGCTGCTGGCGGCGCTGGTTGAAGACACCGTAAAAGCGTGGTCATGGGCAGTGTCGAAACCACCAATTCAGGACGGATCACGCATTGGCCGTTCGAGATCACTTCTGTAATTGCGAAGTTCTCGTGACGGATTTCAGTCACAGGAGATTCCAGAAGAAATGAAGAAGTCGGCACTGCTTCAACGAGGGCATCAAATAGCATTCCAATGCCGTCTCGCGGGTAATAGAACGTCCCATCGAGATGTTCAACCTTCTTCTTCTTACCCCGAAGTGCTTCCAAAATGAAGGTTTTCAAGTCCAACCCCTTGAGCCGGCTCCCTGCGATTTCGACAGACAAATTGTCGGCTGAATCCCCCCATAGCTTTTCCGAATAATTGATCAGGAAACGCTCAGCCACAATCCGGCCGTACTGTCCCACTGCAAGCGACTCAAAATCGTCAACATCTGAAGTGCGCTTCACGCTGTTTTCCAAGACTTGAATACAGGCCCTGAAAAACGAAAAGGTCCCCATTGTCTTCCACAGATTCAATGGAGACAATGGAAAGTCTGTGAACCTGCCCTCTACGAAGATTTGACTCGGTGCCGAAACTGACTGCAAGTCTGAGCCAAGCAATTCCTGAAAGAGTGCCGTCGTTCTTTCGTCCTTGTCATGCAGCCGATGAGCACCCGTATCACATCGAAAATCGCCAAAGGACTCCGTTCGACAATTCCCACCCAATTGGCTCGTCGCCTCAATCAAGAGTGAATCCACACCCTTTTGATGGGCGTAATAATGAACACCCAATCCCGCAGGTCCCCCACCGAGTATGGCAACGTCTGTCGACCGCTCTTCCATGGTGCCAAGGTATTTCTTCTGCCTTGCAGAAGAAATACTGCTTCTGCAGTATCGCGATGGATTTCGCATCCAGTAATTTGCCCCCATGCTGGTTTGTGTCACAGGTGTATTGGGCTTCATTGGTGGAGCACTCGCTTTGGACTTGTTGCAGCGGGACGTCAAGGTCCTAGGAATTGACAAGTACGATGGCCTCGGAGCGGACCCAGCAAAAGACAAGAGAAGGTCTCAACTTCTTATCCACCCCGGATTCGGTCTGATCACTTCGGACATCAATGCAGAAAACCTCAGGCATTCTATTAGAGAACACCTGAACGGTCAAACCATTTCGATTTGCTTGCATTTCGCTGCCCTTCCAGGAGTCCGTGGCTCCGGACTCATCCGGGACGAATACGAGTACAACAACATTCTGGGAACAGAGAATCTGCTCTCCATCATGAACGACTTGGATGTGGGTCGCTTCATTTTCGCTTCCACAAGTGCGGTCTACGGAGACGAGTCCCAACCTTTCAAAGAAAACCTCAAACTCAAGCCGGCAAGAAGTTTCTATGGCCACACAAAACAAGTTGGAGAAAACAGGGTGCTAGAATGGGCCCAAAGTGGCAACCCAAACAGATCAGCCACAGTATTGCGTTTGTTTTCAGTTTATGGACCGGGCATGAGGGATGACTTGGCCATTTCCATCTTTCAAAAAGCATTGGAAGCAGGCCTGCCCATCACCTTATTTGGAGATGGGTCCGATTCGCGTGACTACACCTACATCGATGACGTCTTGTACGGAATCGATTTGGCCATGCGCGAACTGCTGAACCGAAGAACTGGTGCTGAAATCATCAACATTGGAACTGGACATGCCATTTCGACTTCAGAGCTTGTACACAACATGCAGAAGAGCATGGGCAAGAACACCGCCATACTTTATCATTCGCGATCCGAAGAGGAAATGCTGTCCACGGAAGCGGACTTGACAAAGGCACAAGAATTGATCGGGTATAAGCCTCAATGGGACTTAGTTCGGGGCCTTCAGTCCATGCTGACTCCCGCCCTTTCGTGATGGTGGTCTTCTTCAAGTTTGCGATCGTCGGGGGCACCGGCGTCGCAGTGAATTTTCTAACGACCGCAATTTTTCGGGAAAAAATCCAGACATCCCAATGGACAGCGAATCTATTGGGCATCATCGCAGGGATGACCATCAACTACTTTCTCAATCGAACGTTCACCTTTGTCAGCGATCAATCTATCCCATTAGAAGCGGCACGATTTGTCCTGGTGGCCCTCTTCGGAATGCTCATGAATCATGCGCTTGTTTGGCTCTTGGTCACCCGATTCAAAGTCAGATTTTACTTAGCCAAGCTCATCACCACTGGGCTGATCTTCTTCTGGAATTTTGGTGCACACAGCACATTTACATTCTCTCATTTTTCAATGAATTCAGCGAGTTAGAACAATCCTGTGTCTCGCTGAACACAAACATGGACGGCCAGTTCCAGTCGTGATAAAAAACGCAGACAGACAACCGCCATGAAGCTGCTTGATCGCGGATGGACCCGTGCTTCATTCACTTGAAATTCGAGCAACCTTCTGTGGCCAAGGATCCTCGAATGCGTGTCCCCCACGCCAGAGTTCAATCTCTTCCTCTGAGAGGAAACAGGTGATCAAGGCTTCCGCGAATCGATCGACACTATCCTTGGCGCCAATCACGGTGAGGTCGCAATGTCGATCGCCAAATCGCCCCTGTTCTTTTGCCAAGATCTCTCTGAGCTGAGCGATTTCCATTTCAGTAATGCCGTGGTTTTCATCTTCCACAATGCCGATTCTCCAGGACCCTATGATTTCTAGGCTGATCCCCCCAGCAGCTTGATTCCAGAGAAGGGCATATTGATCCCGGCTTGCAAGCCAGAAGAAGCCCTTGCTGCGGTAGACCAGCTGGTCGAGATGTTCATGGCAAACATCCCACAAACGTTGCGGGTGAAATGGCCGGTCATCATTGATGACCCGTGTGGACAGTTCGTATGGCCTGTCTTCATGAACCTCCGCTTCTAAAACTGGCTTGAGTTCCCTGACCAGTTGTTCCACATTCGAATACCCGTATTCTGGGAGCTCCAGGAGTGACTTGATGTCCAATTTCCCAAAGTAGATGGAATGGACCGAGGCATTGGGATTGATGTTCTGGACAACCTCACCAGCGGAGCGGAGTTGCGACTCAGAAATTCGGTCTGTTTTCGTCAGCAGCACGTGGCTACTGAACATGATTTGTTCCACAAGTAAGTTGACCGTATCCCTTTTCCCATGGGTCAAGTTGTGTTGCATTCTTGGAATCAGCTGGCTTCCATCGTCAAAGTCCTGACTTAGCATCAGACTGTCCAAGAGCACAAAAACGCCCGTCAGCTTCGTCTCGGGTTCTTTTCGGAAATGCTCAATCAGGGGCATGGGGTGACAGCTTCCAGATGTCTCGATGATGAGCAAATCAGGATGCTTCTCTGGTCCCAACTTTTGAATCGCCTCGTCCAGCTTTTTCAATCCCTGCGTGCTGCTCAGGACACACGAATGGATGGACACGAGCATGCCGTGATCCTCTTCGACTGACTCACTGATTCCCAGCAGTTCACCATCGACATCCAGTTCACTCATGTCGTTGACGATGGCATAGACATCGACATGGTGCTTTCGTGCTTGGGCCAGAAGGTTCCGGAACAAGGTCGTTTTACCGGACCCGAGAAAACCGTTGAGGATGATGACTGGAATCCTGTTCATTTTTGGCATACTTCGATTGCGGAGAGAAAGCGCCTCTGCAGGTTGCTACATGCACAAGGACTCATCGGTAGAAAATGGATGGCGAAAGAACGCCGTTTTCAATGTTGATTCTTGAGCCTCCACATGAGCTTCCGTGGCAGAGGGGGCAATGAACGTCAATTTCAGCCTTTTTTCCGCGACTCAATCACCTGCTCATCCGCAACATTCTTCAGAACTCGCTTCCTCTGTCAAAACAGTACCACATGCTACTCAAAGTGGCCCTGCCCCTATCGGGATGGGAACCAGATGGTCTGTCTAGAATGTGACAACCAATGGGAACCAGGCAACGCCTACCTTGAAGGCGACACCGGATTGACCCATGGCCCGCACCCCTACCACCGCGATTCCCCTCGGCTTCACCGCACCCGATTTCCAGCTTCCCGACACCGTCAGCGGCCACACGATGGGCCGTGACGAATTGATGGCCGGCGACCCCACCGTGGTGGTCTTCATGTGCAACCACTGCCCCTTTGTGGTGCACATCCTGCCCGAATTCGTGGCTTTCGCCGCCGAATACATGACGAAGGGCGTCAACGTGATCGCCATCTCCAGCAACGACGTCACAGGCTATCCGATGGATGGCCCCGAGCACATGACCGCCTTGGCGACCGAATCCGGGTTCACCTTTCCGTACCTCTACGATGAGAGCCAATCTGTGGCGCGAGAATACGAGGCCGCCTGCACCCCTGACTTCAGCGTATTTAACGCTGATATGCGGTGCGTCTACCGCGGACAATTTGACGGAGCCCGGCCCGGCAACGACGTGCCCGTGACCGGCGAAGACCTCCGCCGCGTCTTGGACACCCTGCTCGCAGGCGGATCTGTGCCCGAGGAAGACCAGATTCCGTCGTTGGGGTGCAACATCAAATGGAAAGCCTGACAGCGCGCTGGAGCGCCGCGTAGTCGGTCAACCGCACCTTTCCCGGATCCGCCGGCCGGCCTTCCTCATCAAGGAAGCGAATCCGCCGCGACTGTCCCGGCGCCAGCATGAACCCGTTGTCCTCAAAGTGTCCGGCCTGGTCACTGCACAACCAAATCCCGGCTGTGGCACGGTTCGAAAACAGCAGCACGCCGTGTTGTTCGACCGTGATTTGAACTTCCGCATCGGGCCATTGGACCTGGCCGACCCTGGCCGGTAAAAAGACGCCCTGATCGATGGATTCCCCGGCGTCCGATGACCAGTTCCAGACGCAGAGGACTTCTGGCTCAGGCCACGGCATGGGAATGAACGCTTCCGCTTCAAAAGGCTCCATGGACAAGGGCAATGCGCCCTGCCGCAACGTGTCCCCATCCAAGCTCAAGTGGACCCAGGCCAAGTGTCCCTCGGCTGGGTCACCTCCATCATTGACCGCCCGCCAAGTGTGCGCAGCCCGATCCG
>NYTZ01000159.1 GCA_002683735.1 Flavobacteriales bacterium | reverse complement strand
CGGGCCCGATTACCTACCCGTTGAACGGGTAGGTAATCGGGCCCGGTCCAACGGGACCTTCCTCTCCTTCCTCCGCTTTAGGCGGGGCTTCATCGGCATCTTCAGGAGCGACAGTTTCCTCCGCGGGCTCAGGCTTCTTGCGCACCGCATCGCCTTGGCGCAGGGCCGCCCACTCGATCCACGTGCCATCCGGCCGCTCACCACGGCCCTCGATGATGCGGCTGCCTTCGTAGACATTGCCCACCAGACGGAAAGCCCCATCCTCATCGTCAAGCACGCGAAGCACGAGGTCACGGCCATCCAGCGTCACTTTGGCCTTGCCAGCCAGCGAGTCGATGGCCTCTTCCTCGGTACCCACCGGCCACCAGCGGCCACTGGGTCCCTTGTCGCCTGTCTTGAGCTCGAGCACGAGGTCCCGGCCATCGAGGTTGAGGCTATACCGGCCAGTCACATCGGCTTCAGGCTCCGTGTCGACATCGTACCGCACGCCCTGTACGACTGTGGCCCGCAGTGCAGTGCCATTCTCAAAGAAGGGGCCGTCAGCGATGATGAAGTTGGCCTCGAGTCCCGGCACAATCCGACCGACACGGTCCTCTGCCCCGATCATCGAGGCAGGCACCGAGGTCAGGGCGGCCAATGCGTCCTGTGCAGACAAGCCGTGCTCGACGGCCTTGCGCAGATTGGACACGAAGTCTTTGCCCTTGCTCACCCCGTGCATGGTAAGCGCCATGGGGATGCCCGCTTCAGCCACCTTGCCGGCGTTGTAGGGTGCCCATTCCCAGTGCTTCATCTCCTCCAACGACACCAGCCGCGCCAAGTAGGGGTCGGACACATCGATGGCGGAAGGGAAATCAAGCGGAACAATCAACGCTCCCCGTGCCGCAGCGACCTCATCAAGCCTCCGGTAGGTGTCTCCCCCACCGAGAAAGGCGTACTGAACACCGAATTCGTCTCCCACGAGGTCTGCCCGGAGCACATCCCGCCAATCGCCAGCTTCAAAGAAGTGCGGCAAACCGGACGCTGCATTGAAGGCCTCCAACGAGAGGTTGCGCTCCTCCGGCGCATCGAATTGGCCATACCACTCTGCGTCACAATACGTCTGCCGCAGCAGGGCGATGCTTCCCATCAGTGAACTGGGGTAAGACTGCGCAGAAGAGCCTTTTGAAAAGCTATGCCACACTCCGGCCCTCGGCTCGAGCACGGCATCGTGGGCATCCCCAGACAAGGCGACCAAAGTCGCTGCACCCCGAACGATGCCATCCCGACGGTGGGCGAGGACCGCACCGAATCCGGCTTCCCGGTAGGCTTTGGCCTCCTTGTCCGAAGGAACAAAAGCAGCAGCAGCGTCAAATTCCGGATGCAGGGCGCTGTTCCATCCCATCGCAGACTTGGTGTCCTCGCGATCGTAATGCGGTTTGCCATCCCAGCGGGTGCGCTCCCCGCGCTTCAGGCCCCACCCCGAATAGAGGTCGACGAAGGCAGGATAGAGTTCGTGCCCCGAGACATCGTGCCGCACAGCGGGCTCGGACGTGGCAAAGGCGCCTGTGCCAACGGCTTCAATGCGCCCACGGCGCACGACCACATGGCCGTTCTCAATGACAACGCCAGCCTCAGTGTGGATACGGCCGCCCTCGAAGACGTGCAGTTCAACCCGCGCATCGGGCGTCCCATTTACCGGGAAAGTGGAGCCCGACTGGGACAACGCCGTCGCGACAACAGCGGACAGAATCACAGTGGAAAGGAATCGAAGCATAGAAATCGGGGTCTCGGTTTCGGAAATGCCAAGATATTGGGTCCCCGCGGGGTTTGCCTGCGAACAGGTGCGGGCAAGGAACGTCCGCCTGTTCGATATTCGCCACATGAGCACACCGACGAGCGTCTACGCCGAAATGACCCCCAATCCCGAGGTCATGAAGTTCGTAGCAGACCGCCCTCTCATCGATGGGGCCGCACAAGCGGAATTCGCCTCCAAGGCAGAATGCGCGGGCCATTCCTCCTTGGCCGAGGAGCTGTTCAACTTTCCCTTCGTCACCGGCGTCTTCATCAGCGGTGGATTCGTCTCCATCACCAAGGACGATTCACTAGGCTGGGAAATGATCGCCATGCAAATGCGCGAGTACATCCAGCAATGGCTGACCGAGCATCCCGTTGCGGTCGAAAAAGTACCGCCGCCGCGAGCGGCCACCACACAAGCTCCGGATGCTGCGCCCTCGGCAGGTGAACCCTTGGTCGCCCTAGCCGACGCCGACATTGTCCCCACCGAGCACGACCAAGCCATCTCCGACCTTCTCGAAGAATTTGTGCGGCCGGCTGTCGAAGCAGACGGTGGCGCCATTGACTTCCGCGCTTTCATCGACGGAACAGTCCATGTCCGGTTGCGGGGTGCCTGCGCAGGATGCCCCTCCTCCACGGCCACCCTCAAAGACGGCATCGAACGCCTCCTGACCTCCAAGCTCGACGTGGTCCAATCTGTGGTCGCCTCCACCTGAGATGGCCGGACCCAAGCGCATCGGATCCCAACTCCGCACGCTGCGCAAGGCGCGCGGCTGGACGCAAACGGACCTCGCCGAAAAGGCCGGGATCAAACGCACGGCACTCGGTGCCTATGAAGAAGGACGCGCCGAACCACGGCTGGGTGTGCTCGTCCGCCTCGCCCACACCCTCGATGTCTCCCTCGACACCTTGGTGCTCGGCGGCACTCCGGTGCCGATGGAACACGACCTGCGCGTCCTCCCCATCGCCGTCGATCGCGACGCAGATGCAGAACGCATCACCGCCGTGAGCACCAAAGCCGCTGCAGGCTATGCACAAGGCTTCGGCGACCCGGAGTGGATTTCCGCATTGCCCACGTTTGATCTCCCGCTGCCTGAAGTGCCACAAGACCGGACCCTGCGGTTCTTTCAGATCGAAGGTGACAGCATGCTGCCCTTGCCCAGCGGTGCCTGGATTCTTTGCGCCTTCGTCGAGCGCCTCAATCAGGTTGGCGGTGGCCGGCCGTACATCGTGGTCACGCGGGAAGATGGCCTTGTCTTCAAACGGGTGGAGAACCGCCTCGACGAAGAGGGCGACCTTCTGATGGTCTCCAACAACCCACAATTCGCGCCGTATTCCATGGCGCCGGAAACGGTTCGAGAAGCCTGGCGGGCCATCGGCTGGTTCTCCACGGTCTGGCCGGTCTGAACGGGGCGTGAATCTCCTGGTGGCGACCAATCGACCGAAAACGAAATGCGATCAACGAAAGTCGTATAAACGCACACAAAATGGATAGTGAAGTGTGATAATACGGGCGCCATTCGCTCGTATCTTTCTTCTTATGACCTTGTCGCTTGTGCCCCGACTGCTCCTGTGCAGCGCATTCGTCCTGTGTTTCGGACGGATGGAAAGCACCGCGCAAAAGGTCTTCGGTCTGCCAGCTTCCGCCATGCACGATCATGTGGCTTGCGCGGCAGAAGGGTGTGACGGCCTCGTGGGCATTCCCGAAGACGAGTTTCACTTCGTCCCGCCTCCAGAAGGTTTTGCCAGTCGCAACACGGCGGCCAACATCCAAGTGACTTACAATGGCTTCCCGGCCATGGCCGAGGCCGCCTTCCAGTATGCCGTCAACATTTGGGCAGCGGAAATCAGCAGCGGCGTGGTCATCGATGTGGAAGCCACATGGGCCTCCCTTGGCCCCAACGTTCTGGGCTCCGCATCCCCCAACACCATCCACCGCAATTTCACCGGGGCCCCCCAATCCAATGTGTACTACCCTGCCGCCCTGGCCAACCAATTGGCGGCCAACGACCTGCAATCCAATTCCGTTGACATCGCCTGCAACTTCGGCAGTGACGTCAACTGGTATTTCGGTCTGGACGGAAACGTGCCCGCTGGGGCTTACGATTTCGTAACCGTCGTGCTTCACGAACTCTGCCATGGCCTGGGGTTCATTGGCAGCGCCTTGGTCGCCGGCAACACCGGATTTGTGGGCCAGAGTGGTTCGCCCTTCGTCTATGACACCTTCATCAATGACAACAATTCCGGTGGCCCCCTGCTCGATATCAGCACCGGGACAGGCACCCTGGAGTCCGCCCTCACTGGCGGTGGACTAATCTGGTCCGGTCCTGAAGGTGTTGCCTCATCCATTGCCCCTCCAGGCATTTATGCGCCTGACCCTTGGGAACCCGGTGCCAGCTTCTCCCACCTCAGGGAAGACATGTACTTGTCTGGAGACGCCAATGCACTGATGACACCCAACCTCAACACAGGCGAAGCCATCCACGACCCGGGGCCCATCGTCATGGGCATGTTCGCCGACATGGGGTGGGGAATCCAGGGCTGCTCGCTGACCGCCATGTTCCCCGGAGCCCAAACGCCCTGCAACCCCGCCACCAACACTTACAGCCAACAAATCATCCTGATTTACGACGACGCACCCGAGGGACTGATCAACGTCAATGGTTCCCTATTCACGGTCACGGGAAGCCCACAAACCGTGAGCCTCAACAACCTCCCCGCCAACGGCAACCCGGTAGATGTGACGGCCTACTTCACCGGTAACCCGGACTGTGGAGCCAGTGCACCCGCCCTGTTCACGGCTCCAGAAGCCTGCGGAGGGGGCAGCTGCACCCTCGTCTCCTATGTCCTGGGTCCCCAGGAAGCCTGCGACCCGTCCAGCGGAACCTACAGCCAGCAAGTCACCCTTCAATTCGCCTACTCCGCCGGCGCAGGAGATGTGGAAGTCAACGGCCAGACCTTCCCCGTCATCAATGACTACGCCGTGGTCAACCTCACCGGCCTCCTGGCCGATGGAGAAGGGGTCAACCTCGCCATCACCTTTACTGACGACCCCCTCTGTGGGTTTGCCGTGTCCGATGCCTGGACGGCTCCGGCCCCCTGTCCGTGTGGCCTGGATCTCGACTTGGTCAGCGTGAGCGAATGCATTCCCTCCGGCACGCACAGTGTGGACTTCACCGTTCACCTGGTGAACCCCCCCAATACGGGTCTGTTGAACATCGGAGGTCAACTGTTTGAAGTCCCGTCCAGCCCGGGCTCGTACAGCGTGACCCTCGACGGGTTCGCTTCCAATGGCGAAACCCTCAGCGCCGGTGCCTTCTTCACGGATCTGCCCTCCTGCAGTGCCCCCGAGGATGCCACCTGGGTGGCCCCCGCATCCTGTGCTTGTCCGGGCGACCTCGACGGAGACGGCATCATCGGCGTTTCCGATACCCTAGACATGCTCTCCAACTTCGGCTGCGTCGGAAACGACTGTGAGGGCGACCTCGACGGAGACACCATCGTCGGCGTTTCCGACATCCTGGAACTGCTCTCCGCATTCGGAACCAACTGCTGATTCCCCGGTTCGAAAGATTCCTTCCCCGAAGTGTCTTCGGTATGAGAATGCCAATTAAATTGGCATCCCATTTCTGTTGACATGTCCTCCCCACGCACCGTCCTCCACCTCGATCTCGACACCTTTTTCGTGTCGGTGGAGCGCCTGATGGACAGCCGGCTCAACGGCAAGCCGCTGCTCATCGGCGGTACCGGCGACCGCGGGGTTGTGGCCTCCTGCAGCTACGAGGCCCGGAAGTTCGGCGTCCACTCCGGCATGCCCATGCGGATGGCGCGGGAACTCTGTCCCGAGGCGCTCGTCATCCGGGGCAATTCAGCCAACTACTCCAAGCATTCGCACGCCGTCACCGACATCGTCCGCGAAGCCGTTCCCGTCTGCGAGAAGAGCTCCATCGACGAGTTCTACGCCGACCTGACCGGCATGGACCGCTTCTTCGGCTGCTGGCAATACGCCCGGGAACTCCGCGAACGTATCATCCGCGAAACCGGCCTGCCCATCTCCTTCGGGCTGTCGGAAAACAAGACCGTCTCCAAAGTGGCCACCGGTGAGGCCAAGCCCAACAACGCCCTGCGCATCGAACGCGGCACCGAGCGGCCCTTCCTGGCCCCATTGGGCATCCGCAAAATTCCGATGGTCGGCGAGAAGACGTACCAGACCCTGCGCAACCTCGGCGTCCGGCGAATCGGCACCCTCCAGGAGATGCCGGTCGACATGATGGAACGCGTGCTGGGCAAATCCGGGCGCACCATCTGGCGCAAGGCCCAGGGCGAGGACCCCACCCCAGTCATGCCGACCCGCGATCGGAAGTCCATTTCCACCGAGCGCACCTTCCGCAAGGACACCACCGACACCGACCAGCTCCGCGGCATCCTGATCGCCATGGCCGAAAACCTCGCCTTCCAGCTTCGCCGAGGCAACAAGCTCACCGCCTGCCTCACTGTCAAGGTCCGCTACAGCGACTTCGACACCCGGACCCTGCAGGCCCGCATTCCCTACACCGCCGCCGACCACCGCCTCGTGCCCAAGGCCCTCGAGATGTTCGAACAGCTCTACGACCGGCGTGTCCTCGTCCGCCTCGTCGGCGTCCGTTACAGCCACCTCGTGGGCGGCGGCATGCAAATGGACCTGTTCGATGCCGACGAGGACCGACAGGCCCTGTACCACGCCATGGACGGGCTCCGCGAGCGCTTCGGCGACCGGACCATCGTCTCCGCCGCCAGCCTCGGCGCCCGCACCATCGGCCGCACCAATCCCTTTTCGGGCGATGCCCCCCTCCTCCTCGCCAACCGCCACCAGTAAATTAAACCCAGCATGTGCGGACGCTATGTCAACGTCACCTCCATCGAAGCCATCGAAAATCGCTTCCAGGTCACCGCAGGGTCGGACTACACCGCCGCGCCCCCGCCGCCAAACACCAACGTGTCCCACGGCGACCTCGCTCCCGTGGTAACCGGCGACCAACCGGATGCCCTGCAGGCCATGCAATTCGGCTTCACCCCGGCGTGGGCCAAGAAGCAGTTCTACATGATCAATGCCCGGAGCGAGGGCGACCACAACGCCGACAACGACCCCGGCTACCGCGGCGCCATGGGCATCCTGCAGAAGCCGATGTTCCGGCAGTCCATCCGCACTCGCCGCTGCCTCGTCGTGGCCGACGCCTTCATCGAAGGCCCCCAGCGCGAGAAGCTCGCCAAGCCCTACGTGGTCTATGCCCGAGATGGCCATCGCCCCTTTGCCCTAGCCGGCATCTGGGACGAATGGGCGGACTCCGGCACCGGTGAACTCGTGCGGTCCTTTGCCATCATCACGACCACCGCCTGCGACACCCTGCAGGCCATCGGCCACCACCGTTCGCCCGTGCTGCTCGACCCCGCCGACGAGCACAAGTGGATCGACCCGGTCACCCCCCTCGGCGATGTGACCGCCCTGCTCCGGCCCATCCCCGACGGCACGCTCAACGCCTATCCCATTGACCCGGGCATCAAGAATCCCCGGCTCAACGGCACCACCCTGCTGCAACCCATCGGCGAGCGCATCTTCCCGGAGTACGACTACGAACTCCACCAATCGCTGGAGATGTTCGGCATGGGCGAATCCCGGGCGCGCAAACTTCGGGGCCATGAATCGGAGAGCGGTCAAGGCAGCCTCTTCTGAAT
>NYTZ01000158.1 GCA_002683735.1 Flavobacteriales bacterium | reverse complement strand
TTGACCGGCCAGGGATGTTGTGCGTGTTTCGCCCATTGCAGAATATGCCGCGTAAGTATCCTGCAAGCTTGTCTGCAATGCCAGACCCAGATACAAAGACAACGGTTGCGAACAGTGTCTCGTAATATGGCCGGTCATTGTATGCGTCGTTGTGCACCACCTGGTTGTCGACCACCCCAGGGGCACGAACTCCGCCCATGAAGATCGCGGTTTGGCGAGCTACGTCACCGTAAGGTGGCAGCCCAGGCTGCGTCCAGCTCCGCCACCGCTCGCGATATTGTATGCCATGCGTTGGGTAGATCTTATGTACCTTCATGGGGCGTCCGCGGACATGTTCAACATGAATCGGATGTGTCGAGATGGACACGTTCGTTCGACCCGGGAACTTGTATGTAGGCGGTGGAGTAAAGTGGTCGGTGTACTCATTCCACACCGACGGGACAACCTGTCCCAGGGAATGAACGCGGTTGAGCTTTCGAGCAATCTTGACGATACCCGTGGCAGAGGCGTACTGAACCATGAGGCGAGGCTCTCCGTCACGGATGCGGCGAAAGGACTCTTCATGAACCAACAGCGTCAATATGTCCATAAATATGCCGCGCTCATGTAGCTCGTCCAGCGTCACTCCTGTGAGACCGCGAAGAAACTTCGGGTCATTCATTGCCTTCAAGGCGAACTCCCCGCATGGAATGTAGGCGTTGAAGGCGAGGTTGGAAGGCGTGCAGTCCCGAATCGAGAATCGACGATCGACGGAGCAGCGAACGAAGACCTGTCCCATGTAGCGCGTGATTCCGGCGTCAATGGAGGCGGAGTTGTCCTGCTTCTCGTCGACGACCCAAGTCGGATTTGCGCGTCCGAGGATCTTGACTGCCCGCTCCGAAGAGGCCATGAGTGCGCTGCGCATAGTCATTGTAGTGACAGTGCGAGGAACGACCTCAAAACAGGCGTTAAGCACGGCCATGATCGAGGTCTTGCCGGAGCCAGTCTCCCCATCAAACGCTATGTGACGATTGTTGTGAAGCATGGCGAGAGCCCTGTTGAACGACTTCACGGCCGGCAGCAAGGAGCCAGCGTCCGTACGCAGAGCTTTCTCGACCACGTCCCTGGCTGGCAACGGCCGATCCTGCGTTGGTGACATAGCGAGGTCGTCAATCTGAAGACGAAATCCTCGAGCAGGCATGAATCGCGAGGGGACAAGGCCGTAGTTTGCCCACATGGTCTCCGGAAACGTCATGCTGAAACGTCGTGGATCGTACATGTGTGCGATATCATTGTCGTCAGGTCCGCACGGCCGATCCCGATTCGGGCCGCGATATTGCACGGCGAAGACATCCACCGGCGACTGATCCAGTCGCGTGGTTCGCTCAGTCCGATGGTAATCTGCGGCGTTGCCCCTTGAATTATACACAGCCTGTGGCAGCGCGAGAGGAGTACCCTCATGATAGCGGACTATGCTGAACCGCGGATGTTCCTGAAATGTATCGACGTGCTTCTCCGGAATCGACATAAGGAAATGCCTGCCGGTCCGAGCGGCATATAAGTGACAATAGTCAACTTCCATGTGCTCGAATGTACCACACCCCTGGGCGTTGACATCAGGCGCCGTGAATTGCGTGTAGCGTGGATGCGGGGTACGCCACTCACGGATGCCGTCGTGCTGATACGTTCGGATGTTAGGCGACTGATTCCATGGCTCGTAGTCCTGGTTGGGCGGCTGACCAATCAGCTTCATGTAGACGAACCCGGTGAAAATACCTCTTCCAGGAATGTCTCGAAGATGCATGTGATCGGGGCACTGCTTGACATATGTGGCCCATAGCTCCCAGTACATCGGGAGTTTGTATCCGTGCTCATCAAGGTGCCAATGCTGGCAGCGAAAATTGTACTGGCCGACATGCGTGCGGGTGTGCGGGCAGTGTCTCGCGTAGACACGCGGAGACCGCAGTCCAACCAGTTGATGATGCGCGGAATGGTCCAAGTCCAGGAGCTCAGTGGAGATGTCACGACGAATCTCGTTGAAGTCTGCGACGGCGATGATTTGGCCCCCGGTGCCACTGTCATCGGGGACAAGGGAATTCATCATGCGTCCCGTGCGTCGATTCAAGCGTTGCTGACGATGTGCCTTGACGTAGCGCTTGAAGGCGAATGTGACGTTGAGAAGCCAGTAGAGGATCTTCCCCATGTCCCGACGAAGTGCTTTACATCCGAGCCTCATGTTGTCGAGTCGAACCCTCTCGAACTTCGCGATGACCCTGTTGATGAACTCCGGGTTAGCCTGAAACCGCACCGACTGGGCCAGCGTCACGACGGCTGACGATGGGTCGCTGCTTGCCGGTGCAACAGGCGGTTGAGCCGGCGTGGCAGCAGCCGGTAATGCGACGGGAGGCTGGGCCGGCGCGGCAGCAACCGACGATGCAGCGGGAGGTTGAGCCGGTACGGCAGCAGCAGCTGATGCACCCGCTGTTGATTGACCATCATTGGTATCCTGCTGCGATGACGGATGAATCGGCGTAGCTGCGGAATTCGACATGTCCTCCAGGCGCTGCGTGAGGGCGCGGATCTCGTCGTCCTTAGCCTCAACAAGCTTCTTGTGCTTATCCGCCTCCACTCTGCTCTTCTCCTCAAGCATATGCAGCTGCGTGGTGATGCGAGCGTTCTCCTGTACTTTCGAAGCCAAGTTGTCAGTGGCTTGAAGCGACCGTGAGAGCGCATCATCGCATAGCTGACGCTGCTCGTTCAGCTCGAGCCGCAGAGCGGCGATGTCAGGCGGTTCTTGTGCGGCCGGGAGCGCCGTGAGGTCACCTTCGGTTGAAATGAAGGTCTCCAAGTGATTATCAGATGGTTTCACGCGAAGCCCAGTCTCAGCTTCGCGATCTTCCCATGTTGCGATAAAGTCCTCGAAGGCGGCTTCCAGCGCACGTTTATAGTTCGGCGATGTGGCGAATCCCGGATGCTCGTCGCGATCAATGCCTCCGGAGTAGGGGTCTCGGATGAGACGGTAGAGATGCCATGCCGCGGCATCCACTTCCTGGTCAGCCCGCCGATGGTCGGGCATGGTGTCGCGGCTGAGGTTAGTAGGCGGTCGTAGACGACGGCGTACAAAGCGGTTGCCCCTTTTCCTGCCCAATGCAGACCGATGGAGCTTGAGCACAACGGCGTATGAGTCGAAGAGGAAATCACATCTCATGTCGACTCCAACGTGGAGGGAGATTTGCAAATTTACACATGTAACGTGCACTTACTCATTCTCTCCTCCACATTTGCAAATGGAACGACGAATGGAGAAGCGTCAAGAACTGACGTGTGGCCTCTTGGTAACGGACCACAGGAACATGAAGTCGGAGAACGGACATGAAATGAAGTGCGAACCCTAGATCATACATGCCTGTGGCTCCTCCCAAAAGGGCTCCCTAGAAGCTCCTCCCAAACGCGCACCCTACTCGAAGACGAGTAAACAAAATGCTCCTCCCAAAAGCGGCGGGAGCATAATGAAAGCGAATTCTGCTGCCTGACTCTTGGTGCAGGAACTGTTTGAAACCTCAGACAGAATCCGAAATTGAGAAGAAAACGTTAACATTTGTCAAAATTGGAGCAAATTCGGAGAAAATGCAAGGAAATCGTGGAAATGCGTGAAATCTCATGAAATTCATGCAGAGATGTCGCGTGTGAAGTGGATGAGACGGACAAGAACAGTCCGGTTCGCGTCCGAATTGAGATCATCCCCATCCCGGAGAATAATGACAGCGTGTATCCCTGAGACGAGAACAGAGAATGAAAGGCGGTCATATTCACTGGGTCAACAACAGGATTCACATGTCATGAAAGCGACCGAGAACGGGCGCTGATGAAGCGACAAAGATGCAACGGCAACGCAGATGCATGTCTGCGGTGTAGATGAGAACGAGTTCAACAGAACATGCTCATGGATGTCGCACTCAGAGCTGAATAGGGATACAGGCTGCCCCGACTCGTCGTCACGTATGGAGGAACGAGGAACGGCAGTTGAATCAGCGTTAATTGCAGAAAAGTGCGAAATCAGAAAAGAGAAAATGAATGCGTAGCTCAGGAAATGATTCGATCGCATAGGCATGGCTGAGAGCGAATGTTCATGAATGCGATACGAGAGTGTTCCAGAAATGAGCGAACGCATAGAACTTGCGTAATATGAACGGAAATGGCAAACATCATAAATTCGAGAACAATGCGAAAAACGAAAACATCAGAAAAGAGAAAATTCAACCCATGAAGCGTTCTCCGCGTCGGACGATGAAGCCGCCGTGCGTAACAGCGGCCCAAGCCTGGTCAGCGACGAAGTCGGGAACTTCATGAGACGTGCGATAGAGGTCGGCGCCGTTGAAGACACCGTGTCCACCGCCGTTGCCACCCAACGCCCATCCTCCATAGCCACGATGATGTTGCTCATGATGCGCGCGAAGGCCTGTGCGTGCTCGATGCACCGTTGCGCTCGGGCGCATCGGTTCACTGAGGTGAATGATACGATGTCGAGCGTATGCGGTAGGCGGATGTGGGTCGCACTGAAAGCAAATCAGCCAACTCCGCCCATCAGGGATGCGCCGGCCGCAGAGGATGCACAGGTTCGGAATGGCGTCGACGTTCTGAGAGCTAAAGTGATGTTCCGCAGGATCAAGAGGTCCAATGTCCAGCTCGAGATCGCCATGATGCCGCCTGCGTGCACCTGCATGAGTGACAGGTGATCGATTGGCGCTGCGGTACAATGAGGCGTTCGGCGGGAAAGGAACATTTGGCTCGGAGTGCCCCAGCTCCACGTCATGCATGATCATGTCCACGTTGAGAGGCGTGTCGGCGGGTGCAAAGAACAACCGGATGCGCCCAAGGATCTGCGGGAAGCCAATCTCGCCAAAGCGAGAGGATTCTCGATACCAGTCCGGGTTCCAATCAATCTCGAAGCAGGGCATGTGAAGCGAGGTCATGACGTACGCCAGGCAGCGGCGCCACTGCATGCGAGCTTGGTTCATGATGCGAAAGGCAGATCCCGGGAGTGTAGCCGTTGCACGCCGTGAACAGGGAAATGGAATCGCTTGCCCCAAGGCCACCCGAATGGAACGAACCATGTGACGGAAATGTGATCTATCCCGACGTTCGTTCCCCGTCAACAGAGTTGGCAGTATCGGTGAAGGGTCCGCTTGCGGAGCGAGCACCGGAAATGTAAGCGGTGGCCGTGCATTGTGGGGAATGAGGCGATTTCTGGCGATTTCCCACTCGGAGCGGAGGTTGTCGACAGCGTCCTGAAGGTCGTCCCCAATCAGCGTGCGTAAGGCATTGCGAGAGTAACGCGAGGGTCGTCCGAGGCGATCACGAGGGCAGTCGCGAAATGAGGTCTCCGGGAGGGCGAGGTCCATGGATCGGAATTGAACAGTTTCAAGTCCTCGCATAGCAATGCGGTCCTCGTCCTCCTCGACGTAATGCTGCGGGTAACCAGCAATACGCACAAACTCGTGCGGTACGTTGCGGTATGGGACACGCGGGATTCGCGTGCCATCACGATATCGGTTGTGTTGCCTCACGTCGTGCCTCTTCTCGTGCGCCTGGACGTACTCCCAGAAGTCCGTCATGTGAGCGTGGGAGATGAAGTCGATGCTGCGTCTCATGCCGCGTCGTGCGAATGCTTCATCCAATGGAGCGAGAACTTGTTGTCCCAACCACTCGATGGGAGGCCATCCCGGAAATAGACCGAGATCCCGAAACGCATGGTTATAGTCGTCCGGCCACACGTGAGCGCGAGGATGGAGGTGCTTCATGTCCGCGCTGGGCCCCACGATCTGAGGCAGCTCCAGATTGGGCAGCTTGATGCTCGGCCATACCTGTTCAGCGACGTCACGAAGTGCGGGATCAATGTCGTCCTCAGCGAGGATGGCGCGTCGAAATCGATTGTATAGGAACAGTAGTGTTCGCGCAAGACTCTCCATGCGCGCAATCCACCGAAGGAAAGCGCGAATGTCGTCGCGCTCCCGCCAAGGTCCCCTCGGAGCGAGATCAGGAGCCACGTGAAAGCCGAGGATGCTGCGAGATCGATCAGGAGCGCCCAGTCGAAGCGGATGATTCGCGAGGTCATTGCACCGCATATCCGGAGGATACCCCGGATAAGGCTCCAGGGCCATGCCGATGAAGCGGTCCTCATGATGAATGCGTGGCCGATCCTCGTCGTTTCCATACCCATCCAGTTGAACAGGATGACGAATGCATACGCGGTCGTCAATGAGCATGTGGCGATTAGGGATGTCAAGCTTGAAGTAGTGGTCCCAGAAAAGGATCGCAGTGTCGTCGCGAGTGAGGTCCTGCCCCAAGAGCTCATACGGGAGCATGACCCCCTCCTCGCCGAACGAAGGCTTGATGAAGTCGATATGGGCGACGAGCTTCTGCTCCCAGTAACGAAAGTCCCTGGTCACCAAGCATCCAGCCATAACTGCCGCATCAATAACCGATGGCCTCGTGTCGGCTAGTATGTGTCGCTGGAGTCGTTCTTGAGCGAGCTGCTCCCACCGCAAGCGTGCATCCTGACGAGCGTGTCGACCGTTGAGCGCACCCACGTAGTTCGAGTATGTTGATGGAAGCGACGAGAAGTGCATCAGAGCACGGTCATGCCTTCGGTGGAAATCAATGACATCGACAGGAAACTGGCGAATCCATGGTCCGCCGAAGTAGTCGAGTCGAGCTTCGACGTCAGGAAGTCCACGTAGCATGTACTCGAGATTGTCTGCCAAGAACAGGAAATTTCGCTCGGGATACCGCCTAATGATGTCGGCGGCGTATGCGTGAGCCTCTCTCGCAGATTCGAACCGATGAGGCGGTGGATCGCTAAGTTCGCTGCTGGTACCCGAGATCGACGAGTCCAACGGGGCCATGCCGTGGCCGGCCTCCGTGAGCAGGATGTTCCGCGGGACTGGCGCCAGACGATCCCCCGACAGCCGAGGCGGTGTCAGCGAAGAAGCGAATGACACGAGCGAGATGACACGAGGATCGTGACGCGCCGGATGCTGCGCAAGCTGCTCAGTGACGTGCACGTCGAACATGACATCGTTGGCCGCGACAATAAAGCTATTGCCCAAGCTGGGAATTCGGCCAATGATGAGCGCAGCGTCGTGACGATCCCGGATGTTGAACGTCTCGGGCGGAATGGGGAATGTCGATCGACCTCCAAGCATGGCACGGTGTTCAGCCCTCTGCTGAGGACTCACCGGCAGACTGCGATAGGCCGCGCTCTCAGCATCGCGGTAGGCCGTGCATTCGCGAGTCAGGGCACGCATGCGGTCGAGACGAGCGTCGATGGTGGCGATGTGCTGACGGAGATGCGTAATCCCGACTCCCCACCATGTACTCGCGTAGTCGTCCGGTCCCATGATTCCCGGGACGCCTCTCAAATTCGTCCCGCGGCAGGGACACCAGTGATGGTGCACCACCGGGAGAGTCGGCCCATTCAGGCTGAGGCAATGCATGCAGCGAAACATCCCCTCTATGACTGGCGCAAGATATGGAAGCACCAGCTGGATGAATCGATTGGGATTGCCCTGAGCAACGTTCCCGACGGCGTTGAGGGTGTCGATGCACGCGCGAAGAGACGGTTCTTGGCCATGATGTCCGACGTAGAGCAACATGTAGATCTGCATGCGAAGGGCGTGGAACTTCATGTGCTGGCGGATATAGCCGTTGTCGTCGAGATGTGCGTTCTTGTAGAAGGTGAACTGCTTGCTACGACGTGCCCGCAAGGCGTCGGCACTATCAGAAGTTGTGGCGCGTTTCCATGCGGCCGTATGAAGCAGCGTCTCGTCGGCGTGCGCGTGCATGGGGTCATCGTCAGATTCCTG
>NYTZ01000157.1 GCA_002683735.1 Flavobacteriales bacterium | reverse complement strand
TTTTTAATGTTTTTTGAAGTGCCACTTATCTAGTCCGCGTCTCTGGCACTATTTGCTCATGTTCATGGTGTCCCTGTTCACCATTGCGTCATTTAATGCAGTAGGCGCGGTGATGGTGATGGGGTTTTTCATTCTTCCCTCGGCGACAGCGTATCTCCTCGTCAGAAGCATCAGGGCCTTGATTCTCTTGGCCTGCTTCGTCGGTGTGTTGAGTGTGTGTGTAGGATTTCTTTTTGCGCAGTGGAACAACGTCTCCATTGCGGGGTCAATCATCTTTGTCAATGGAATCGTGTTTGCCTTAGCAGCGTGGTTTCATCAAGCGAGACGGCCCACAAGAGTTCTAGAAAACACCTGAGCTGTCTTCGCTCACGTTTCAGGATTAGTCGGCAATCCAAGATTCGGGATCGAGAGGTGCGCTTCCTTTTGCATCCCAGATTTCAAGGTGAGCCCTGGGCCCTTCGCCAAGGTCGATGACAGTGCCTATCGCTTGTCCTGTCCTCACGTCCTCTCCGGACGCTACACGGACGCCTCCCAAGTTGGCGTAAACGGAGCGATGCGACCCATGGTCCAGCATCACCACCATTCCGCCACCCGGGATGGTGATCACGTTGGAGACTCTTCCGCTGAAAATGGCGAATACGGTCCCGCCTTTCGAAGTGGCGATGTCGATGCCCCGACGCTCGATGCGGATTCCAGGGAGACTTGGGTGCGGGTGTGTACCAAATCGTCCCACAAGGACCCCTTCTGCCACTGGCCAGGGAAGCCGTCCCCGGTTGGCCGTGAATTCCGCGGCGATGATTTTTCCTTCAGGGGTTGCGGCAAAACCGGTGGTATTGTTGGCTGCGCGGCGCGCGGCTTCCAGAATGCGTTCGATCGCCTTGCCCAGCTCGGCGCGTCGGGCTTCTTCCCGAGCCAGTTGGTTGCGGAGTTCCTGTTCCCGGGATTGGAAGTCCGCCACCAGGGACTCCATGCGGCGCGCTGAGGTTTTGGCGGCGTCGCGTTGGGCGCGGAGGTCAGCTTCCACCGCCACAAGGTCATTGCGTTCGCGCTCGAGGGCGGCCATTTCCTGACGGAGGGATTCTGCGGAGGACGCGATGCGTTCGGCTTGGGCACGTCGAAGGCGGCTGTATTCTTCAATCAGCAGCAGCCGTCGAAAGGCCTGGGTGGTCCCTTCGGCGTCGAGGACGACCTGCCACCATTGATCCCGTCCGCCCAGCCGGGCCGCGAGCCGGATCATGCGGGCATATTCTTCTTTGAGGTCTGCGAGCTGACTGTCTGCTATGTGCACGCCGGATTCGCGTTGGGTCAGCCGGCGCTCCGCGGCCTGGCGTTCTGCCCGAAGGTTGGACAGGAGCTGTTGGCGCAAGGACAACTGTTCTTTCAGCACGGCCCATTCCTGGGTACTTCGCGCTTTGTCGTCCCGGGTGGATTGAAGGAGGGACTGCGTGGCGGCGATGCGGTCGCTGATGGCCTTGCGCTCGGCCTCGAGCCGCGCTTGCTCTCCGCCTTGGGCGAGGAGTACACCTGGGACGCACATGGCCCACATCCAGGCCACGAGAAGCAGCCGGTGCATGCCGTCAGAGTCCATGGCGCAATTCGATTTCGTCAGGGAGGTCGAACGGCAGGGGATAGGCCTTGCCGTATTTGGCCCGGGAGATGTCGATGGAAATCCGGTGCGTTCCCTCTGGGGACGCGATGGTGATGTCGGTGCGGTGGGGAATCCACCCTCCAGCTTCCGGCTCGAATCCGCCGTGGCCGATTTCGATGGAGCGGCCGTAATAGAGGTCGTCGAAACGCGTGCGGGTCAATTGGTACCCCAAACCATCAAACCAGTAACGCTTGACCAGCAGGTCGTCCTCATCTGAACGGTTCATCACCCGTTCCTGCACGTTCTCAGGCGCGTCGACAGCCAAGCTGTCGTCCGGTGCGATTTCCTTTTCCTTCACTCCCACTAGGCGGCGAATTCGGCGCTTGTACTTGTTGATGAGCAGGTGCTCTCGCCCGTCCACCTTGCTGATATACTTGCTGTTCTCGTCCTCCAGTTCAATGCCCTGACCGAGGAGCATGCACTGGATCATTTCGTAGTTCAATTCGGTGCTCAACAGGCTGTCGAAGGCGGCATAGCCCCCTTTGTAGGCGAAGCGGTTGCCCGGCACCTTGGAGTAGAACATTACCGAGTCTTGGGTGAGCAACAGGCGGGCTACCTCCACTCCTAATGCGGGCGTGATGCTCATCCAAATGGCCGAATCCCGCCGGACCCGGGCGTTGACCTTAAATGTGTTCTGGTCCCCGGCCACATTGGCCTCGACTTGCATGCGCATGGCCGCCCAGTCGGGCTCGGCGAGGGTGGACAAATGCTTGCGCATCACCCCGCCTGCACCTTCGGAGCGGATGGGCTTCCCCCGTTCCAGCCGGCGCGTGTTGGTGCAGCCGCTGGCCAGAATCAACACTGTGATGCCGAGGACAATCCCCCTCATTCCGCCTGGAGTTTGGGGGTGATGGTCGCCGGGTCGCCGCCGGCATCGAGTGCCTGTTGCCAACGCTGTTGGGCTTCCTCTGTCCGGCCGAGGTCCTGAAGGATGTCGCCAGCGTGGTCCAGCACCGTGGCGCCGGGCCGATCCCCCTCATGGTAGAGGGCCAATTCAATCCAGGTCAGGGCTTCCTCGGACAGGCCAGCGCGGAAAAGTGCCCAGGCATAGGTGTCCTCGAAGTTGGCCTCTCCCGGGGCCAGCTGGACAGCCTTCTCCGCCAGCTCCACCGACCGTTGCGGTTTGACGCCGCGCAGGGCGAGGTAGTAGGCGTAGTTGTTCAGGGCCAACACGTTTTGCGGGTTGACCTCGATGGCGAGTTCGTACCATTCATCTGATGCAGCGTGGGCCTCTCGGTCATGGGCAAGTTGGGCCAATGTGGCGAGGACGTCGCTTTCGAATTGTGGCCGATCGACGATGAGGTTGCGGGCCGATTTGAGTTGTCGTTCGGCGGCCCTTGGGTCGTCGAGTTCGATCAAGGCAAGGCCTCGGAAGTAGGGAAATACCGGCAGGTTTGGGAACCGAAATGCGGCGCGCTCTCCCAAACCATCTAGCGCGCCCCACTCCTTCAGGTCGATGGCGAGTTGGCAGGCGTCCAGCCAACGTTCCGGGGCGTTCGGATCGAGGTCGAGGGCGGCCTCGAGGGCGGCCAACGCGCCTTCATTGTCTCCAGCGATGCTTCGCAGTGAAGCGTCGAGGTCGAGGGGTCCGGCTTCTCCCGGGTGGGCTGCGCGGAGGAGGGCAATGAGCTCAGCGGCTTCTGGCCGCAGCTCCACCTGGATTTCCGCCAATTCGACGTAGGTCCAAGCGATGTCCGTCTTTTCGGCGAGGGGGACCTCCTCTGAGCGGAAGGCGCGGCGCACGTGCTCCCGGGCGGCATCGGTGTCGCCGCGGCGGGTCAGTAGGTGGGCCCATTCGAGGTGGAGCCGCCCATTTCCGGTGCGGGCCAGGGCGGCTTTTAGGACCGACTCGGCTTCGGCTTCCCGGTCGAGTGTGCCGAGCAGTCGGGCGCGTTGAAGCGGTCCTTCCACCACATCCGGGAAGTCCGTTTCGAGCCGCTCTAGGGCGTTCAGGGCAGATTCGAGATTGCCTGCGGACAGGTGCAAACGGTGGCGTTCAAAGTGCCACTCCGGATCGGGTCCCCATTCGCGTTCGAGCACGTCCACCACGGCCAAAGCGCCTTTGAGGTCACCTTGGGCAATGCGGAGGTCCAACAGTTGGTTCGCTGAGAGGTCGTCTTCCGGTTTGTTGTCGAGCAACCACGTCAACGCGGCATCCGCGGCCTCGGCATCTCCAAGTTCCAGGGCAATGTCCGCCTGCTCTTTGCGGTACCAGGCGTTGTCGCCATCCAAGGCTACGGCCTTGTCCACTGCGCTGCGGGCTGCATCCCATTGTCCATCCTGTCGCTCGAGCCGGGCCAGTTCAAAGTGGACCACGGCTGCGGCAGGGTCGCGATCGAGACAGGTGAGCAAGGCTTCTTTGGCACCGGCACGGTCGCCTTTGAGCTTGGCCACCTGAGCATCGTAGTAGGCGTCGTGAAACGCCTTGTCCACGCCGCCCATTCCAGAATCGTCCGTGGATCCCGCCCCTCCGAGCACGGCACATCCACCGGCCGTCAGGGTCAGGCAGAACAGCAGAAAGGGGGTCAGACGGCTCATCCGATTTCGCAGTGGTCTCCGAGGCTGAGGTCGGCAGGGGCCTGAACGATCTTGGCGTGCCGTCCGATCATGGCGCCCTCGAGGTGGGCACCTTGGATGTGGGTGTGGTCGCCGATGAGGCAATCCCGGAGGATGCTGTCTTCCACCACCGTGTCGGGGCCGATGGTCACCCGCGGTCCGACCACGGACCGTCGGAGGACGGTGCCCGGTTGGATTTCGCAGGGAGGAATGACGATGCTGTCTTCCAAGGTGACGCCGTCGTGCACACGGGCTTGCTCTCCCATGAAGTCGAGCATGCGTCCGTTGGTGTCGACCGTCACCCGGCGGTTGCCACAATCCATCCACGCGCTGACTTCTCCAGGCCGGAAGCGGGCGCCTTGTTCGGTGAGGGCGCGGAAGGCGTCCGGCAACTGGAATTCGTCGCCGTGGCGCACATCTCCTTCGATGAGCTTGCGGATTTCACGGTGCAATCCAGCCGCGTCGCGGAAGTGGTAAATGCCGATCATCGCCAGGTCGGATACGGGCTCTTCGGGCTTCTCGGCATAGGTGTCGATTGCTCCGTCCTCGCCGAGCACGACCACTCCGAATTGGCGGGGGTCGTCGATGCGCTTCACGAAAATGTGCCCGTCGGCTTCTGCGTCGAGGTGGAAATCGGCACGGAATAGGGTGTCAGCGAATGCGATCACAGCCTCGCCTTCGAGCAGCTCTTCGGCGCACCAGACGGCATGCGCCGTGCCCAAGGGCTTTGCTTGATGTCGAATGTGGCCCTGTGCACCGAGGCGTTCGGCCAAGGCCAGAAGGTCGGCTTCGACCTCTGCGCCGAAATCGCCAATGACAAAGGCGATGTTTTTGAAGGGCCGGGGGCTCATGGCGGCCAGATCCTCCACGAGGTGCTGCACGATTGGCTTGCCCGCCACCGGCACGAGGGGCTTCGGGATGGTGAGCGTGTGGGGGCGCAGGCGGCTGCCGCGTCCGGCCATGGGAATGATCAAATTCATGCAGTACCGGTGTGTCCGAACCCACCCGCACCGCGATCGGTGATGGCGAGGTCATCGGGGTTTTCGACGGAGGACCATTCCACCCGGGCATAGGCGGCGACGACCAATTGGGCGATGCGCTCTCCGGGCTCGAGGGTGAAGGGCTCCTGACCGTGGTGAATCAACAGAACGCCGATTTCGCCGCGATAGTCCGCGTCGATGGTACCTGGGCTGTTGAGCACGGTGAGGCCATGCTTGTAGGCCAAGCCACTCCGCGGCCGGACTTGGGCCTCATATCCCTCGGGCAGTTCGATGTGAAGCCCCGTGGGCACAAGCCGGCGTTCGCCAGGCTGCAGAACCACCGGGCCGTCGAGCCGGGCGCGCAAGTCGAGACCGGCACTATGTGGCGTGGCGTAGGCCGGCAGGGCATCTGCGCCGGTGTTGGCCACCCGGACCAAAACGGTGGGCGAGGTGGAGGAGCTCATCCGCGTTTGAATTCGGGTTTGCGCTTGTTCAAGAAGGCGTCCACGCCTTCGTGGAAGTCGGGGTGCTCGAAGCAGCGTCCGAATTGGTCAATCTCCACTTCAAATCCTTCTGCGGATCCACTGGCCTGAACACAGCGGATGGCGGCGGCGATCGCGTTTGGGCTGTTGGCCGACATCCCAGAAGCGGCCTTCAAGGCGGTATCGAGCAGAGCTTCTGGCTCGACCACACGGCTCACCAAACCGCTGATCAAGGCTTCGTCGGCCTTGACCATGCGGGCGGATAGGATCATTTCCATGGCCCGACCGGTACCGATGATGCGGGCGAGCCGTTGGGTGCCTCCGTATCCCGGAATGAGACCGAGGGTGACCTCGGGCAGCCCCATACGGGCCCGATCCGATGCGATGCGAACGTGACAGGACAGGGCCAATTCAAGTCCCCCTCCGAGTGCAAATCCGCCGATCGCAGCAATGAAGGGGGTGTTGGACAGGGCAATAGCATCGAACAGGGTACGCTGTCCGCGTTCGGCCATGGCGCGTCCCTGAGCGCCAGCGTTTCGTCCACGTCAAGCCGAATAGGTTGAGGTGGTTCGAAGCCTGTCATATACTCGTTCTTATCAATGACGCTCGAACCCACAAATTTGGGACTCGGGTCACTTTATGAAAC
>NYTZ01000156.1 GCA_002683735.1 Flavobacteriales bacterium | reverse complement strand
TCGAGGGTCTGGCACGTTCCGCTGAGCGTGCCAAGGGCATAATAGGTTCCCGCCTCCTCCACGGACTCATTCCCCCAGGTGAAGGCTTCGCCGGGGCACAGGCCCACCTCAGTGGTGTCGAATGCACAGAGGTCCGAAACGAGGGCAAATTGACCGTTGCCCATCGGCAGGCAACCGGCGTCCATGTCCGCCGTGGACCCGGTCATCGTCATGGTTCCGCAGGGTGTCGTCCAGGGCTCCAGCCCGAGCGGATCCCGGCTGACCACCGACAAGGACCCCATGCCGTCCGCCCACGGCGTGAGCATGCCATCCTCCGTGCCCATTGTCCACGTCACCTCGGCGTCAAAGTCTCCCGAACCGTACTCGTCCACGACCCAGTGGCCAGCGGGTACGAATTGATCGGGCGCCGAAGGGGGAACCGGATCGAGCCTGTGGACCACCACTTCCCCGCCGGGCGATGCCGCACCCGTCGGCACCTCGATGCTGCCGCCCACATTGATCAGTGCCACCGTGCCGGATCCATCGACCATCACACGGTCAAGCACACCGGACCCGACCACGGCCGTGGAGGCCGCCAACGTCGATCCTCCACTGAAGGTTCCATGGGTAGAACTGCCGCGCTTGTTGACCAGGAAATGCGTGTCCTCATTGAATTGATAATAGGCCACCAGGTCCGGGTCGGCCTCCACCTCGGATTGGGCCAGCGTCAGGTGACGCTGTTCGCGGATCTCCTCACGGCTCAGAGTCCGGTTCCAGATCTTGACCTCGTCAAGGGCGCCGGTCATGTTGCGGCTGCCCCACCCCCGGTAACTGCCTAGGAACTGGACATCCTGCTCGCCCAGCTCGGCGGCGAACGCGTGGTGCGCCTCCACGCCGTCGAGGTAGACGCGGACCCCATCCGGCGCCACCGTCATGGCCACGTGGGACCACTGATTCTGCGGCACCGTCAACCCGCTGCTCCACCACCAAGCGCCGCCGGGCCAATGGTAGCCAAGCTCGTTGTTCTGTCTAAAGTTGAATCCACCGCCTGCGCCACTGGCGATCACGATGGCCGTGTAGTCGGGCTGGATGCCATCCGGCCGGACCCACGCCATGGCGGTGAAGGTGTTGGTGAGCAACCCCAGGTCATGGGTCAATCCGTGGCCGGTCGATCCGCTGCATTCGAGTGCCATCCCGGGCACCCCGGACGCCTCGCACTGGCTGGCCGGGCCCACCTCAATCATGGCCGGGACCGTCTTGGAATCGCTGTTTCCTTGAGAATCGGTCACGGTGAGCGTCACATCGTACGCCCCGCCTTCCCCGAAGATGACCACCGGATTCCGGTCCGTGGACGACGAGACGAACGCAGGCTGAGGATCAAAGGACCATTGCCAGGTCGCCCCCTCGTGGACGAGGATGCTGTGACAGGCAAACCGCACCGAATCCCCGGAACAATACACCTCAGGGTTGGCCGTCATGGGCTGGGCGATGGGCGACGGCGTGAACGGGAAGTCAGCCTGCCAGATGCCTTTGCCCTTGTCGCCCACCCGCAGGACTGCGTCGCGGTGGAACGGCAAACACTCGAACGGCGCCCACCGGGCGGGAAGGCCCGTTCCGAAGGCGCTCCACCCCATCGCATCCGCAGCACGGTGAAGGGCTCCGGTCGTGGACACCACCACCGTTCCAGCATCGCCGAGGCACACCACATCGCGCAAGGCGTGGCCTTGAAGTCCGTCGGTCAATCCCTGCCCGGGGTTGGCCCAGATCGTGCCTCCGTCCATGGACCGACGGATGTCATCATCGTCGGCGCGGATGGCCCACACCTCATCATCGTCCGCCGGATTCAGCGCGATTTCCATGCTGCTCCACCCCGCAGGCAAACCGGTCAGGGCCGTCCACGAGCTGCCCCCGTTTTCGGAACGGTAGAGGATGCAACTTCCCCCGTCGCGGACCACGGCGAAAAACCGGTTCCGATCCGTCCGGCCTTGCTCAATCTCGAGGACCGTTCCGTTTCCGAAATCGTGGGTCAACTCGAAACTGGCTCCCCCATCGAATGAGCGATAAAAACCGCTGCCATTGCCGAGGGACAAGTGATCTGCGTAAAGCGGATCCCGGACCAGTTCGCTGGACCGCGAATCCACGTAGCTCTCCGTGGGGTACATCGCGAGGTTGCCGATTCCACTGGGGGCGTCATCGAAACCAGACCCCAGGCGCAGGTCGCCGATGTCACTGAAGCGGAGTTCGTTCGCATCCAATGGATTGACATAACCTGTCGGCGCCTCCGCCCCTCCGAGGCGCAGATGCAGGCCCGTACCGAAGTCCTGGCGAAAAGCGGTGTTGCCATTGTGGTAGCGCCCTCCAGTCTGAACATCCGTATTCCAACCCTGTGAAAAGCCCCACAGGGTCGTGTTATAGATGCCGTATTTCCGGCTCTCGTGGGTCGTCAGCTCGTCTGTACTGTGGTTCAATCCCCCATCGGACGCGACCCAGACATCCTCGCCCAGCACATGGAGGTCCTGGATATCGGGGTGGATCCAACCGATGTCGTCCGCACCAGCCCCGTAAGCCCCAATCCGCGACCAGGTCAATCCGCCGTCGTCGGTGGCATTCAAGGCGGTAACCCCGACCCAAACCCGATCGGCGTCCTCGTGGGAAACCGCCATGGCGAAGTCGTAGAACCCTTGGTAGATGCCTGTTCCGTTCATGTTGCCGGTGGCCAGGCTCGGGTGGACGTCCACGTCATAGGGCGCGCCATCCTGTCCGTTGGGGTTGGTCCAACTGCCGCCGCGGTCATTGCTGCGGTAGAGCCCGATCCACCCCGTGTCGCTGGCTTTGCCCTTGCCGATTAACGCGACGTACACGCGATCCGGGTCGGCCGGAGTCGTTCCGATACGGCCACCGTGGTCGTCGGCCTCTCCCGGATCAGACGGCACGAAATAGCCACTGTCAAAAAGGGAGAATGTCGCTCCGCCATCGTCGGACCGGTGAAAGGCACAGCGCTCCGGCAGCGTCTCGTGGACGAGCGCATAGACCGTGGTCACATCCGTGGGGTGAAAGCGGACATCCCACACCTTGCCCGACTGCACGGTCGACCAAGTCCCACCGCCGTCCAAGGTCCGGCGAAGGCCGTTGTTGGTGGCCACGTATACCACTGAAGGGTCAAAGGGGTGAACCACCATCTGGTTGGCCGAGGAGCCCAGGTTGAAGAGCAAATCCCACGTGGACCCCGAATTGGTCGAACCGTAGACCTGGTCGTTGGACACGAAGTACATCGTGGCCGCATTCGACGGCGCCACGGCGCATTGGGTCACCGTGCGCACACCCGGCACCGACAGGGTCACCGGACTCCAGTTCAGGCCGCGGTCGTCCGTCTTGAACAGGCCACCCGCCTCAATGCCCGCCAGGGCCACATCGGGCGCCGTCGCGCATTGGTCAAAGCAGTAGATGTTGCATTGCCAGGACACGGGAAAATGTCCTTGCTCCCCGTTGTTGTAGGTCTCGAACGGACCGATGGCCTGCCATTGGGGATCGGATTCCGCCTGCCGGGCTAGCTGGCCGGCCACGCCGCCTCCGGCTTCGAACTCTGTCGCCGCCCATTCTCCCGCATCTCGAATGCGGCCATCCGGCCCCACGCGATGCTCAACGTGCATCAGCCAATGCTTGAAATTCCGCTCGTGCAGGGTCTTCTCATAAGTCCGGCTCAACCACCACGCAGCCCGCTGGTCGACCACCGCCTCGAAATCATCGGTGCCGGAATACATCAGTGCGGCCCACGCCGGCACGTCTCCCATTTCCTTGGGCACCCATTTGAACACCCCACGGTCCACCGACTGAGGCGCAGATTGGGCAAGGCCCGTTCCAACCGCCATCAAGGCGGTCAACATCGATACGAAAGAAGCAACAGAGCAAGGAGTTCGGCGCATGACGTCAAGATACGACGGCACCCACACCGTGAGCAGTCACTCGTACCAGCGCAGGTTCCGGCCATTCTCCTCCGCGGGCAGGAATCGCCGGAACACCGCGTTGATCACGATGAGGTGAACGAGCAGGGCCACATGCAACGGGGCCAAGTACCACGGCCAGGGCCAGTCGATCAAAAGCGGGTTGTTGGCCTCCGGAATCTCCCAGACGTACATGTAGTTGGCCACGAGTCCGTCCGGGTGGGCCAAGGGACCGTTGAGCACAGCATTGACCCCCATCACCAAAGTGGACAAACCCACGGCGATGAGGTAGGCCCGCATCCACGCCCAGCGGGGGAATTGCGCCCCGAAGGACCGGACCAGAACGATGGGCACCACCACCAGAGCAGCGTGCTTCAGGTAGAACAACACGAAGAGCGGCAAGGCATCGCCCGACGGCAGCTGGGGCGTCAGTACGGAATGGAACCCGCCGATCATGCCCATGAACCCGGCAAACGTGAAAACATGCGGGTTGGGCCGAAAGCACAGAATGCCGAGCAGGATGGCATTGAGCCCACAGAAGTGAAGCGGAAGGGAGCGGTGAATGGAAAAGGGCAGGTCCGGGTTGAGTGAGGCGTGGATCAACTCGAAGACCTGCATACCAAGGAAGGTCCAGCCGATGGCCTGCAAGGTGGCCTTGCCCTTGCCGCAGTCACGGCCGGTCCACCAGAACAGCGCAGCCGCACCGGCGACACAGGCACCCAACGCCACCCAGTAGCGGGGCTCCTCCATCCCGACGACCACATCCAATTCGCTCATGGGGGCAATCTAGGGCTGGCCATCCGAAGGGGGCCGCGCTTAGGATGCGGGTCAACACTTGGTCAAACAGGACGGCATGCCGAAGTTGTGCGCCATGACGAACCGGCTCCCCCTCGCCCTGCCCCTCCTTCTCGCCTTCGCCTTCCAAGCCTGTCAGCCCGGACCGGTATCTCGGGTGGGGTTGAATGCCGACCCTGCAGACGTGGACCTGGCAAAGGACAGCAGTTGGACGGCCCTGACTGCCGCCATCGATTCCGCCATGGCCGAAGGCGCCATACCGGGCGCCGTGCTCCTCCTAGCCCGGGACGGCCACGTCCTCGGGCACAAGGCGTTTGGCGTTCAAGACCCGATCACCGGCGACCCCATGGAGAAGGATGGCCTCTTCCGCATCTGCTCGATGACCAAGGCCACCACGGCCATTGCCGCCATGATCTTGTGGGAACGTGGCCAGATTGGGCTGGATGACCCCGTGGCCCAATACCTGCCTGAATTCGGCGACATCGCCGTGCTGGACTCGCTAAGGGACGACACCACCGGCGTGTATTTGCCCCCGATCCAGCCCCTCACCATCCGCCACCTGATGACCCACACGAGCGGAATTCCCTACGGCGACATCGGGGACGAGCGGTTCGCCAGACTCTACGCCCGAAACGGCGTCATGGACCTCTTCCCCACCGACGGGCGGAGCACCCGTGACAACGTCAGCCGGCTGGCCAAGACCGGATTGGCCCATTCACCTGGCGATCAATGGACCTACGGCTTGGGGCTCGACGTGCTGGTGGCCGTGGTCGAAGCGGCCTCCGGCCAACCGTACGCCGACTTCCTGCGCACCGAGCTGCTCGACCCGCTCGGCATGGACAACACTCATTTCGTGCTTCCCCAAGAGCAGCAGGCCAACCTGGTCGAAGTCTGGGAAAAGGACTCGGCAGGCGCATGGCAACCCCACCGCCACCCGCACTACACCACCGACTACCCCCTCCGGTCGGATTGGCCTCTGTGCAGTGGGGGAGCTGGCCTGACGAGCTCGGCATTGGACTACGCCCGATTCCTCCAGATGATCGTGGACCGGGGCGCCATCCCTGGCGGGCGGTTGCTTGCGGAAGCCACCATCGACACTCTGCTCGCCGACCATGCACCGGGCTTGATCGAAGACGATTGGCACCAAGGGCTGGCCTGTGCCGTCTTCCCCAACGCCGAAGGCCACCGCTTCTGCTGGAGCGGGTATTTCAACACGCAGTACTACGGCAACCTCGAAAACGGGGAAATCGCCGTGCTGATGAAACAGACCTACGGCATCCGCAATGACGGCACCTTCTCGGCCTTCTACGAGGTCATGAACCGCTGAATACGGCCCGTCCGGCGAAGGTCAAGTCTCCTGCGGGGACTTGCCGGGCTTGTGCTGCTCGTGGGTCCGACGGCGCTTCTCCGTCATGCGGTGCAGCTCCTCCCCCCAGTCGTTGAGGGCCTCCGGATCGTCCGGCGACATCGCGGGCGGCCGCTTAGGGTAAACATTCTTCAAGTCGCGCTTGCGTCCCATGATGAGGTAACCCTGCCGAGGGTTTTTCCGTTCAATCCATTGTCCCAAGCCGCATGTCACGTCCACGAATGACACGCATCACTGCATTCGTTCTGCGTGGCGGCCATGCTTGCCGACGCCCTAGACCCCGAAAATCTGCCTCCGTGAAAGTGTTTGAATCCTCCCTCTTCGCGCTGGTCGCAATGGCTTTCGTCGCCTTCGCCGCCGGTTGCACCACCGCGTCCCACCTCCGGACGTCAAACGCCCACAGCCAAGACCTGTGGAACCAATCTTACGTGCTCATGGGACACGGCATCAGCTACGTCAACGACTGACGCTCAGTCACGCGCCTGAACCTGAAGCCGGACTGAAGGGCGGTCCGACGCCTGGAAGACGGATGTCCCGGCAGACAACTGCGCTTTCATGGCCCATGCCGTCCAGAAGATTCGAGTGCGGGTAGTCATCTTCAAAATCTAGCCCGTCCTGTCCAATTCTCGGGCGCAAAAGCCACGCCCAACCGTAGGGACGTCGCCCTACTTTTGCACCATGATGCGCACCCTCTTTTCAGGCGTTGTGATGGCTCTGCTCCTCCTCCCCGCCACTCTGTCTGCCCAATCAGAAGGCTTCAACATGAACATGTCCATCGATGCCGACGGCGAGCAGATGAACATGAACATCTCCATCGACGGAGAGGGCGACCAGATGAATATGGACGTCCAGATGGACGGCATGCACATGGAGCAGGACATGCAGATGGACACCCAAACCGAAGGTTGGGGCAATGCTGCAGCACCTGCGGCGGCACCCGCTCCTTCCGGACCGTTCCCCATGAACGACCTGAACTTCAACCGATACTTGAATGAAGTCAAGTCCAAAGACTTTGAAAGCAGCAAGTTGGCCACCGCAAAATCCCCGCTTCGAGGACAGTACCTCACTGCCGAACAAGTGGCCGAGGTCATGCGGGCATTTGACTTCGAAGCCACACGCTTGGAATTTGCCATCCTAGCCCATCCCCGCTGTGTCGATCCCAGCAATTACTACCTGACTTATGGCGCCTTCGACTTCGAACTGAGCATTGAAGAACTCGAGGAAGGCATCGCCGAATAAGCCTTCGTGGCTCCACGCTTTCACCTCTTCTTTTTGCCACTCCTGCTCTTCGCCACCGCCGTGGTGCAAGGGCAATGTGTGGTGGCCGTCCAATCCGAAGGCCAGCCCTTGCCCGGCGCCATCGTGTTGGACAATGGCGCCCCTTTGGGCCTCACGGGCAATTCCGGAGAATTTCGTGTACCTGCGTCTTCAGATGGCGGGACTGTACACCTTGAGGTTCGCGCCTTGGGCCATCTCACGCTGGACACCCTCGTGCGTTGTGGAGGCCAGGACAAGATCGAAGTGGGCCTGAAGCCTGAAGCCATCTTAATCGGCGGGGCCACCGTGGTGGGCAGCCTGTCCCCCTTGCGAATGAAGGACAGCCCAATCCGGACGCAGCTCCTCGCCGGGTCCTCCCTGCGCCGCATCCCCGCCGACGACGCCACGGAGGCCATCGACTTCACCAATGGCGTACGCGAAACCGTGGGCTGCGGGGTCTGCGGCACCAACACCATCCAGATCAACGGCCTCGAGGGCGTGTACACTCTGGTGCTCCTCGACGGGGTTCCCCTGCTCGGTGGACTGGCCTCGGCTTATGCGCTGGATGGCATTCCCCTCGGCATGATCCAACAGGTGGAGGTCATCCAAGGGCCTGCGAGCGCACGGTTTGGCAGCCAGGCCGTGGGCGGTGTCATCAACATCGTCTTTGCCCCCATCCGCCCGGGGCATGGCCGGGCCAACGCCACGCTCGACACCCACGGACGGCTGCTGGTCTCCGCCAACAGCGCCTTCGGCTCCGACGAATCGCCCTGGCAAATCGGAGCGGATGTGCAGCGCTTCACCACCCGAATTGACGACAACGGCGACGGCTACACCGATGCGCCTACCGTGGAGCGCGGCGTGTTGACCCTGCGCAAGCAGCACCGTGGAGACCAACGCCGTTGGCGCACCACCCTGCGCACCCTCGCCGAAGAGCGATTTGGCGGCGCCCTTGATTTCCGCGAAGCCGACCGCGGATTGGACACGCGCTACGGCGAACGCATTGACTTGCTGCGCATCGAAAGCGTCACCGGCTCGTCCCCCCTCGACGGTCAAGGGTGGCGATATCCAAGAGTCTGCCTGCCCGGACGCCTCGGAGAGCGTGGCCACGTCGGAGGCGTCGGGGGTTCCTACTCCCGTGCCCGTCCTCCCCGGAAAGGCCGCGGGCCAGTTCGCCATATTCGAAGGATTCTGGACCGCCGAGCACGACGGCCGGGAGATGGGCTACATACACGACGGCATGATGATCTGGTCGGTGGCGTACGAGGTCAGCAACAGCCCGCTGACGCTGATCCCTCCGAACCAGATCGAGATGGAAGTGGGCGGGGAGACGCACGTTGCCGTGCTGGAGGCGGGCCAAGGCACGCGTAAGAAACTTCGCTGGAGCGACGGGGAGGTTTGGTACTGCTCGGCGAACCGTACTTGATACGGGGCGCTTGCCTCGATGCGTGAATTGCATGACTCTGCGGCTG
>NYTZ01000155.1 GCA_002683735.1 Flavobacteriales bacterium | reverse complement strand
GTGGGGACCGTCACACCGAGGCCCTTGCGCCGCTTCGCCCCATCGAAATGGAACGACGCCACGGTGCCACATTCGGGGTTGGAGGGTCTAAGAAGCAGGACGGAGATGTTCACGGACGATTGGGGCGGGGCTTGATGTTCCCGTTGATGTTCCAAATGTCCTTTCGAAGACCGTCACAGACCATCATGATGTGTCCATATCGTATCCACAGGAACACACGGTCTCAAGGGGTTTTCGAAGGGTCTGGAATCAAAAATCCCCGCTCCTTGGGGAAGCGGGGAATTCTTGTTGTAGCCCGTAGGGGATTCGAACCCCTGCTACCAGGATGAAAACCTGGCGTCCTAACCCCTAGACGAACGGGCCAAAAGGGTGCGCAAAGATAGCGTCCGATTTGATTCCGACAAGCACTTACATAAGGGCTCTCAGCCGAGGTAAGCGCGGTACATCCAGACCAACTTCTCCTGCTCGCGGATGTAGTCGCTCATGAGGGCATTGGTGCCTTCATCGCCAGCCTCGCTACTCAGGTGCAGAAGGGTCCGCTCGCGCAACAGGATGACGCTGAAGGCGGCCACGCAGTGCTTCAGGGCCTCCACGCCGTCGATCACATCCTTCACCACGGGTACCTTGCACGCGGCGAGGTATTCCTGATGAGTATGGACCGGTTTGCCACCAAGGGTGAGGACGCGCTCGGCGACCTCATCGATCTTGAGCTGGAGGTCCGTGTAGAGCTCTTCGAACTTGGCGTGCAGCTCGAAGAATTCCTTGCCGCGGATGTTCCAATGGAAGCCACGCGTGTTCATGTAGAACACCGTGAGGTCGGCGAGCAGGTCGTTGAGGCCTGCGGAAAGCTGGCCAGCAGCTTGGGCATCGAGTCCGATGGGGGTCAGTGAGTCCATGATGAAGAAACAGCCTTCCGGGACGGGGGTTCAGGTCAATCAGTAAGCGCGGGCAAACAGGACGCGGCGGGCGCTCGGGTTGCCGGTTCGGATGCAACTGCCGGGCGCAGTGTCGCCATCAAGGGGCAGGCAACGGATGGTGGCCTTGGTCTCCTTCTTGATCCGCTCCTCGGTCTCGGCCGTGCCATCCCAGTGGGCGCTCAAAAAGCCGCCCTCCTCGAGTCCAGCGGTGAACTCCTCCCAGGTATTCACCTCGCGGGTGCAGGTGGTCATGCGGTCCTTCGCGGCGTTGAACAAGCCGTCCTGCAACTCAGTGAGCAGGGACTGCACGTGGGTCACAATCTGGTCGGCGGGGATGAAGGCCTTCTCTCCGGTGTCGCGGCGGGCCACCTCCACCGTGCCATTCTCGGCATCGCGTGGGCCGATAGCGAGGCGCACGGGAACGCCTTTGAGCTCGTACTCGGCGAACTTCCAGCCGGAGCGCTTGGTGTCATCGTCGTCGAGCTTGACGCGCAAGCCGGCAGCCTTCAGGTCGTCGTGGAGCTTCTGGCAGGCACCGTTGACCACCTCGTTTGGCTCACCGCCCTTCTGGATGGGGACGATGACCGCCTCAATCGGGGCCAGCTTCGGCGGCAGGACGAGGCCCTTGTCGTCGGAGTGGGTCATGATGAGCGCGCCCATCAAGCGGGTGGACACACCCCAGCTGGTCGCCCAGACGAGCTCCTGCGTGCCCTCCTTGGTGGCGAAGGTCACGTCGAAGGCCTTGGCGAAGTTCTGTCCGAGGAAGTGGCTCGTACCAGCCTGCAGAGCCTTGCCGTCTTGCATGAGGGCCTCGATGCAGTAGGTGTCATCGGCGCCGGCGAAGCGCTCGCTCTCTGTCTTGACGCCGCGGACCACCGGCATCGCCATCCAGCCCTCGGCGAAGTCAGCATAGACGTGGAGCATCTTCTCCGCCTCGGCGATGGCTTCGTCCTTGGTGGCGTGAGCGGTGTGGCCCTCCTGCCAGAGGAATTCGGCGGTGCGCAAAAACAGGCGCGTGCGCATTTCCCAGCGCACCACATTGGCCCATTGGTTCACGAGCAGGGGCAGGTCTCGGTAGCTCTGGATCCAATTCTTGTAGGTCTTCCAGATGATGGTCTCGGACGTTGGACGGACGATGAGCTCCTCCTCGAGCTTCGCATCGGGATCGACCACGACCCCCTGGCCGTCCGGGTCGTTCTTGAGGCGATAGTGCGTCACCACCGCGCATTCTTTAGCGAAGCCCTCCACGTGGGCGGCCTCCTTGCTCAGATAGCTTTTCGGGATGAACAGCGGGAAGTAGGCATTGACGTGACCGGTGTCCTTGAACATACCGTCGAGTACGTCCTTCATGCGTTCCCAGATGGCGAAACCATAGGGCTTGATGACCATGCACCCCTTCACGTCACTGTGCTGGGCGAGGTCGGCTTCGACCACGATTTCGTTGTACCACTTGGAGTAGTCCTGGTCGCGGGGGGGCAATTTGGCCATGGCAAAAATTGGTACGGCGTTTGCTTCGTCAATGTCGTGAGTCCGCAAAAATACACCACCGCCAACGGGCATATCGTGACCCCAACCGGTTGAATGACTGTCCTTTCGCATTAAATTTCCAGTTGCTCATGAAGTTGAATTCTCCCCTCCTCCTCCTCGCCTTGCCTTTTTGGTTGGCCTCTTGCATGTCGTCGATGGACCTTATCGGAGAACGTGCGTTGGAAGCGGATGAATTCTACCTGAGCGGGGGCGAACCCCACGTCGGGGATGATGCACTCGAGGCGGCCCGCCAGCAGCAACTGCTAAATCAGTATGACCAGTATGCCCAGAGCGACTACGACACCCCTTACACCGGCACGGTAGGCAGCGGTCAGAACGGCCAGCTGTGGAACCGCTACACCGGCGGCTTCAATAGCCCGTACAACAGCTTTGGGACCGGCTTCGGATATAGCCCCTACAGCAGCTTTGGTTTTGGGACCCCGTATGGGTTCAGCGGGAGCCCTTACAGTCCTTTCAATGCGGGCTTCGGCAGCACCTATGGCCAAAACAACTTCGCCTTTCAGAATGGGTATGACGCCTGGGGCAATCCCATCGGAGGATTCGGCAACCCCTACACCTGGAATGGCGGATGGTCCGGCTATGGTCCCGGTTGGGGCTACGACCCGTGGGGCGGAGGCTACTGGGGATCGCCCAACTTCGGCTACTGGGGTGGAGGCTACCACCCGCACTACGGCAACCTCGGCGCCTATGGCAACCCCGGTTGGGGCGGCTTCTGCGGCACGGGCGACTTGGTCGACGGCAGCTCTTTCACGGCACCGCGGCCGCGGCCGAGCTTCGGCCAATTCACCGGCTTGAGCGGCACGAACGCCAGCGGCGAGGACGACCCCGGCTCGGCCTCCCCGAACACCGGTATCAAGCCCGATGCCACCCGCGGTGCAGTCAACCGTGAGCGCCGCGGTAGACGAGGCACCACGGTGATCCCGCCGGCACCCCAGCCCAGCCGCGACTATGATTACGGGCGGCAGAGCCCGGATCGCTCCGGAGAGCCCGCCACCCAACCGAGCCAGAACCGCAGCAACCGCAGTTCGGGCCGCTCCAACAGCGGACGGGGCACCCCCACCCCCCGCCAGGACTACAGCAGCCCGAGCACGCCGCGCGGAGGTGGAAACCGAGGTAGCGGCAATTTCAGCCGTCCCTCCTCTCCCCGGCCGAGTGCACCCCGTCCCTCTTCAGGCCGCTCAGGCCGTGGCGGTTGACCCTCACCTGATTTGCCCATGACTTTGCGTTCCCTTCTTTTTAGCGGGGCCGGACTCCTCCTGCTCTCCTTCGTCCAGTCGACCACGCTCAGCGCCCAAGGCCTGTCGGATGTCATGCTGTACAGCCGCATGGACCCGCTAGGCTCCGCCCGATCGACCGGTCTCGGTGGCGCCATGACCAGCCTCGGCGCCGACCTTGGTGCGGTCTGGTCCAACCCGGCCGGACTCGGGCTGTACCGCACCAGCGATGTCGGCATGAGCCTCGCCATTGGCGCCGGTGGAGGCAGGACCACCTTTGCAGACCAGACAGTCACCACAGCAGCGCCACACCTCATCGTGGGACAGATTGGGGCGGCGCTGACCATGCCACTGAACCACCCCAACCTCCGCCGGGGCACGTTTGGCATCGGCTACACCCCACTTCGGAATTTTCACCAACGCGTAGAATGGACCGGCCCCCAATCCGGCGAAAGTCTGACCCAGCAGCTCGCCCTTCAAGCCAACGGCACGCCCTTTGACAGCCTCTGGTATTCACAGCCTTTTGACGCCGACCTCGCCTGGTATACCTACCTCATCGACACAGTGTCCGGCAGCATGGACCAATACACGGGCGCCTTTGATGGCGACGATGTTCAACAGTCGCTGCGGCGGGACCGCTCCGGACGCATGGGAGAGACCACCATCGCATTTGGCACGAGCTACGACGACATGCTCTACATGGGGCTCGCGGTGGGCCTCACCTCCATCGACATGAACCGAGTGTACGTGTATACGGAGCACAAGCTTCATAGGCCTCCCTCCCTCGATCGGTTCACCTTCAACGACCGATTGGAAGTCAGTGGATCGGGGGCGTTCTGGTCATTCGGCCTCATTCTCCAACCCGAGAACACCCCGTTGCGCTTCGGATGGAGCTATCGCAGCGGATCTGTCTTCTCCATCGACGACTTCTACCAGGTGGATGCAACCTCGGACTTCTCGGATGGAAGCGGGTTTGAATGGAACAGCCCCAACAGCTACGTCCAATACCGCATCCGGACCCCGCGCCAGCACCGGTTGGGTTTCAGCTGGACGATGGGCAAGGCCGCCTTGCTCACCCTCGACTACGGCTACGCTGACTTTGCGCAAGCCACCTTCGACTCCAACGACTTCTTCGACGCCGATGTGGACGCCATTCAGCGCGACATCGACTCAACGCTCATCACTGAGCAAAACGTCCGTGGTGGCCTCGAATTTCGCTTCGAGGACACCTGGCGCTTCCGCTTTGGTGGCGGATGGCGGTCTGCCGCAGCCAAGCCGCTGAGCGGGCTCAACGGCCTTGAGGACGGAACCCTGCTGGAAGATGGGGCCACCCAGATCCAATGGGCCATCGGCGGAGAATACCGCGCGGAGAATTGGTACGCGGGTGCGACCTACCGACACACCTCCACGGAGGATGCCCGGCGCCTTTACGCACTCAGCCCGGTCATCGCCGAGGGGCGGACCGGGCTGGGTCTATTGATGCTGTCCATCGGCGCCCGCTACTGACGGGCCCGAGGCGGCGGTAAGAATCAGGCTTTGGCTGCGGCCTTGAGCTCCTTTGCGACGAGCTTCTGGACCTTTTCCTGCTCCTCAACGGCCAGTTCTTGGTCCACGAGGATACGGCCGCTGTGCTCGTCCACGATGATGCGCTTGCGGGCTCCAACATCGAGAATGCGCTGCGGCGGAATCTTGATGTAGCTGCCGGCGCTGGCCTCGCGCTCAATCGGCACCACGGCCATGCCGTTCTTGGCGCCACCACGGATGCGGAGGTAGGCCTGCAAAAGGCGGTCGTCAATCTTGCCCGACATCTTGCCGCTGAGGTTGCTGAGGATTTCCTCCTCGGCACGGGTCTCGGCGATGATCTCGTCCAGCTCGGTCTGCTTGGTCTTCAAGTCCTCGGCCCGGTGGTCGTGCTTGGTCTTCACCTCGGTGATGATCTCGGACTTCTGCTCGAGTTGGGCTTCCGCTTCCTTGATGCGCTTCTCGCTCAACTGGATCTCGAGGCTCTGGTACTCGATTTCCTTGTTCAGGGATTCGAACTCGCGGTTGTTCCGCACGCTATTCTGTTGCTCCTCGAAGCGCTTGATCATGGCGCCGGAATCGATAATCGCTTCCTTGCGCTCCTTGATCTTCTGCTGGATGCTTCCAGCTTCCTCGTTGAGGCGCTCCAGGCGGGCGGCAAGGCCAGCCAGTTCGTCCTCGAGATCTTCGACTTCCAGCGGCAACTCACCGCGAACCACGCGGAGGCGGTCGATGCGGCTGTCGATCAGCTGAAGGTCATACAGCGCCCGGAGTTTCTCCTCTGCGCTCGTGGCTTTGGTCTTCTTGGCCATCAGGATACGTGAATGGGGTTGGTGCGGACTTCCGACAAAAGGACTGCGAAATTAGGGAATCC
>NYTZ01000154.1 GCA_002683735.1 Flavobacteriales bacterium | reverse complement strand
ATGGAGGTCTTCGATCACCTCGACGGTCCCGAAGCTTACCCCTGCTTCCTGCGCGCCGACACCATGCTGCCGATGATGCACATGGAGGACGCCATCGGAGCCATGATGCAAATCCTGTCCGCTCCGGCTGCGAACATCCGCAACGCCGAGGCTTACAACATCCAAGGCATGTCTTTTGATCCGCAGACGCTGTTTGCCGAGATCCGCCAGCACGTGCCCGAGTTCCGGGCCGAATTCATCCCCGACTTCCGTCAGGTCATTGCCGATGGTTGGCCGGATGAATTGGAAGATGCCGCGGCGCGCGAAGATTGGGGCTGGACTCCCAAGGTGAACCTGCAGGACCTCGTGGCCCGCATGGTCACAGCCAAGCGCAAGCCTGAGGTCATGACAGCCTGACCTGCCGTTTTTTTGCAGGCGCCGAAACCTTGAAGGAGGTGTGGGCGTATCAGAGGGCAACATGTTTGCTCCATTGCTCTTCCAAAGCTGGTCTCTGATGTTGGGTTGGGCCCTCGCTCCCGCCCCCATCCCCAGTTCAATCGATCCCCTGCCCGCCGCAACGCACGTCATCGTGCTTGGCAAGGAGTCCGGCCGCACCGATTTTCCGGCAGAGTCCATTTACGAGGAAGGCCATCTGCTCGATGGAGAGCGGAACGGCCTCTGGAAACGCTTCTACAGCAACGGCAACCTCCGCTCTGAAATCCATTATGCCTCTGGCGTTCCTTTTGGTGACTATCGCTTGTTCGATGACCAGGGGCAGGTGTATGAGGAGGGCCGCTGGGAACAAGGGATGAATGTGGGTGAACTGCTCCGCTATTGGCCGAACGGAACCCTCCAACAACAGCTTCATTTCGACGCCGAGGGCATCGCCCAAGGCGAACAGCGCCAATACCATGAAAACGGTCAGCTCGAGATGGTCGTCCAACTCGAGGACGGCGAAGAACACGGTGATCTGATCCAGCTCGACCAAGAAGGAAGGGTGATCCAGCGCACCACTTTCCGCAACGGACAAGTGGCCCGACGCCACTCCTGAAACGCTTTAACGGTATACCTGCTTGATGCCGAAAAGGCCGGCCACCATGCCGGCCACACTTGACCAAGAAGACCGGCCCGCCTTTTCGCGCGGGCCGGTCTTTGCTTTCCGATATTCGCGACCCGACCCGAAGGTCCGCACCCAAACGCCCATCCATGGACGCCTCCCATTCCTCCGAAACCCTGTCGCCCTTTGCCAGCGACCTGCACATCGGCAATTCCCTCAGCCGGAAAAAGGAACGCTTCGCCGCAATCAACCCCCCATATGTGGGCATGTATGTCTGTGGCCCCACGGTCTACAGCAATGTGCATCTGGGCAACGTCCGGACTTTCCTGACGTTTGACGTCATCTTCCGCTACCTGCTCCACCTCGGATACAAAGTGCGCTATGTGCGCAACATCACCGATGTGGGCCACTTGACCGGCGACTCCGACGATGGAGAAGACAAAATCGGAAAGAAGGCTCGCCTCGAAAACATTGAACCGATGGAGGTGGTCCAGCGCTACACCAATGACTTCCACGATGTCATGCGGGTGTTCAATATCCTTCCGCCCTCCATCGAACCTACGGCCACCGGCCACATCGTAGAGCAGATCGAGATGATCTCCTCCATCATAGAGAACGGATATGCATATGCGTCCAATGGCAGCGTGTACTTCAATGTCCGGAAGTTTGCCGAGGACCAGGATTACGGAGCCTTGAGCGGACGGCGCATCGACGAACTGCAGAACCAGACGCGTGCCCTCGATGGCCAAGACGAAAAAAAGGACCCCCTCGACTTCGCCCTCTGGAAGAAAGCCGACGACAGCCACCTGATGCGCTGGCCCTCTCCTTGGAGCGTGGGCTTCCCGGGCTGGCACCTGGAGTGCTCCGTGATGAGCACCAAATACCTGGGGCAATCTTTTGACATTCACGGCGGCGGCATGGACCTCAAGTTTCCCCACCACGAGTGCGAGATCGCCCAGAACGTGGGGGCCCACGGCCAGGAAAGCCAAGTGTCCTACTGGATTCACGGCAACATGCTCACCGTCAATGGCCGGAAAATGTCGAAGTCGGAAGGCAATGGGTTCACCCCGGACGAACTCATCACCGGCAACCACAAATTGCTGGAGAAGGGCTATTCGCCCATGACTGTGCGCTTCTTCATGCTGCAGGGCCACTACGCGGGCACACTCGACTTCAGCAACCCTGCGCTGCAAGCTGCAGAAAAGGGACTCGAGCGCCTGATGAGTGCCTGGAAACTGACCGAAAACCTGCAGCCCGTGGCCGCCGGTGAAGGCACGGAAGCTGCGCCGAACCTGACTGCGCTGCGGGAGCGCGCTTATGCGGCGATGAACGACGACTTCAACACACCCATCCTCATTGCCGTGCTGTACGATGCCGTCAAGGTGGTCAATTCCGTGGCGGCCGGCCGAATGTCCTTAGACGCCGCAGAGGTGGAAGCCTTGAAGTCGCTCTTCGCAGACTTCGCGCAGGACATTCTGGGTCTTGAACAAGAAGGAGAAGAAGGTGGGGGTGACGACCGGACCGACGGCTTGATGGAAGTGCTGTGCGCCCTCCGGGCTGAAGCCAAATCCAACAAGGACTGGGCCACGGCCGACCTCATCCGCGACCAGCTCGCGAAGCTGGGCGTCACCATCAAAGACGGAAAAGATGGCACGACCTGGAAGATGGACTGAGTTCCGCTGGGTCGCGCTCCCCGCCCTGTTTATCGCCTCCGGCTGGATGGCTGGATGTGGCGGAGAAAAAGGACCTGCCCCGCGCCCCAAGCCGGCTGCCAAACCGGTGCAGAAAGCGCTGGTTCAGACGCCGGCATTTTCCGGGGACAGCGCCTATGCGCACATTGCCACTCAGGTTGGATTCGGCCCGCGTGTCCCCAACACGGAGGGGCACCGCCAATGCGCCAATTGGCTCGCCAGCAAACTGGAAGGCCATGGTGCGGATGTGACCGTGCAAACCGGCCGGGTCACCGCCTATGATGGCACGCCATTGAACATCCGCAACATTTTCGGGGCCTTCCGCCCGGAATCGCGGCGGCGAATCCTGCTCTATGCACACTGGGACACCCGCCCTTTCGCGGACAAGGATTCAATTCGCACAGGAGACCCCATCGATGGAGCCAATGACGGTGGGTCGGGCGTCGGCGTCCTGCTTGAGCTGGCACGCCTGCTGGGGGACAGCTTGCCCCAGGTGGGCGTGGACATCGCCTTCTTTGATGCTGAGGACTACGGCGAACCCGAGTGGCTGCCGAACCGCGATGCCGACTACACCGACTGGTGCTTAGGTTCTCAATATTGGGCGCGCAAACCGCATGTGCCCGGCTATCGGGCGCGCTATGGAATCTTGCTCGACATGGTCGGCGCCAAGGGGGCCGTGTTCCACAAGGAGGGCACCTCCATGACCCTGGCACCCACCGTGGTCGACAAAGTTTGGGGAACGGCAAGGAGCATGGGCCACGGTGACCTTTTCCGGAACCGAATCACACCGCAGACCATCGACGACAATCTCTTCGTGAGCCAGATGGCGGGCATTCCCTCCGCCAACATCGTGCATTACCACCTGGACACACGGATGATGGGATATTTCCAATACCACCACACCCATGGCGACAACCTCGACGCCATCGACGTGAACGTCCTCCAAACTGTGGGAGACGTTTTGACGCAGGTGGTTTACGCCGAATAAACCGGCAAGGACACCTCCAGCCGTTCGGCCCCTGCGGCGTTGCAATCCAGCTTCAAGGTGCCACCCAGCCGGTCGCAACGAAGGCGCACCAGCGACCAGTGCGCATTGCGGCTGTCTCCAGCAAACAGGTTCATGGCCTCCCGCCACCATCCCCGCTCTTCGAACCGGTCCAATTCCACCTGCAAGCCCTCAGGCCGGCTGTGCACGTCAAGCCGACACCCACCACGACCCACCCCATCGAGCAACACCCGCAGGAAATCCCGGACCTGATCCGCATCGCCGCGGAAAGGAACGTCCTCCCGCAACGTCCAGTCCAATCGGCCCGCCAAAAGCTCGTGCCGAGACAGCTCAACGCAAATGGCTTCGAGGTCCACTTCCATGTGGCGCGTCTCCGCTGCGCACAACGCAGCGAGCCGGCCAAAGGCCGACATTTCCCGCTGCAATTCACCCGGCAGGGCGTGCCCCCCAGCGAGCTCCACCACCCGGGTGCCGCTCCGGGCCAACGCTTCCATCTGCTGCTGTTTTCCCGGCATCCATTGCTGTTGCAGGCGACGCAGCCGACGGTGGGCACGGCGTGAACGGTGCACTCCCCGCCAACACAGAAGGAACAGGACCAAGGCCAATCCGCCCGCCATTACCGCTGCGTTTCGCCACTGCTCGGCTCGTCGAGTTTCCAAGGCAGTTCTGGCATCCCCAATGGCGGCCAGCCACGGCTCGCTCTCGAACAGTCCGGTCCGCGCATTCGACGCCCGTTGGGCGGCCAACAGCAGACTATCCGCCTCGACAAGTGCGCGGTAGGCCGGCCGATGGGCACCCGTGCGGGCCAGGAGATCGGCCCGCAACCGCAGGGCATCCTGCAACACCGGCTCTCGGCTGCTTTTGTCGGCGATGCGGCGCGCAGCCAACTCGGCGTGGAGGGAAGCCGCCAAAGCCTGCGATGGATGGGACCGCCAGCGTTGAGCTTGAAGCAAGGCCCATTCCGCCTCCCAAGCCGGATCAAACCCCTCAGAAGAAGACAAGTCGGGCCACGCCACGAGGGCATCAAATGCCACCTCAGCACCGCCCCCGATCAACGTGCGGCCCCAAGTAAGGGCATGCCGCATGCGGACATCAGGCGACAGCGACGTCCATCCTGCATCGGAAGGCAAACTGGACCACCCCACAGGCAAGGCATCCGGCTGGGACAAGGCCGCGCAGACGCCGGACCAACCCAGCGCAACGGCAGCCTCGTCGCGGCGTTCGACGGATAACCAGCCCGCAGCCCACTCCAGATGTTCCGACTCTGAGCGCTCGTAATCCCCTTCTTCGAGGGACATCCGGGCGAGCCTACCCTGGGCCTCCACCGCGGCCATCCTCAGTCCAGGTGAAGCAGAGTCCGTGACCGCCAAGGGTACCTGCATCCACCACTTCCGCGCGGCCTGTCGGTCTCCGAGATCCAACTTCAATTGCCCGAGTGCCAGGCTCCACAGCGTCCGGGCTCCCTCTAATTCAGGACATGCCATGCCCGACTCCATGGCTGCAGTCAATGCCGCATCCGCGTGAACCGGATTGTCCCATTCGACGTGGATGCGGGCGATCCGCTCGACGCATTGGGCCACGGCGCACGATTCGCCAAGCTCCTGAAACGCCCGCTCGGCATTGCTGAAGGCATCGAGGGCGGCGGCATCCTGCCCGAGGCCGCGAAGCGAATCGCCATGGGCCAACCACTGCTGCAGCGTCCACACCTCGGCGCGCAGTCCGCCCAAGGCAAAAACCAACGAGAGCAAGAGGAGGCAGCGGCGCATGTCCCGCCAAGCTACTCCGGGACCACTGGCACCCATGGCTGCACCTCGGCCGGCAATGCGCGGTGGACTGTGGAAATCCCCGAAGAGGCTCAGAAGGCCGGCGTGAACTGGTCGAGGAAGCGCACGTCGTTCTCAAAGAAGGCCCTGAGGTCGCCGATTTGCCACTTCAACATGGCAATCCGCTCAATGCCCATTCCAAAGGCAAAACCGGAGTAGACCTCTGGGTCGATGCCAGACGCCTCGAGGACGGCGGGATCGACCATTCCACAGCCCATGATCTCGAGCCATCCGGTGCCCTTTGTAATCCGCTTGTCCACCTCGGTTTCCAAGCCCCAGTAAACGTCCATCTCGGCGCTGGGTTCGGTGAAGGGGAAATAGCTGGGACGCAGGCGAATGCGCGTACCGGCGCCAAAAAACTGCTCGGCGAACATCAGCAAGGTCTGCTTGAGGTCGGCGAAGCTGACGTCCTTGTCAATGTATAGCCCTTCGATCTGGTGGAAGATGCAGTGGGCCCGTGCGCTGATCGCCTCATTGCGAAATACGCGGCCCGGCATGACCATGCGAAGTGGTGGCTGGCGGCGCTCCATTTCACGAACCTGCACGGAACTCGTATGGGTGCGCAACAGGAGGTCTGGATTGCGTTGGATGAAGAAGGTGTCCTGCATGTCCCGGGCAGGGTGTTCCTCCGGGAAATTCAAACCGGAAAACACGTGCCAGTCGTCTTCGATTTCCGGTCCGTCCGCCACGGTGAAACCCATCCGGTCGAAAATGGACAGAATCTCCCGCCGCACAATGTTAATCGGGTGGTGGGAGCCTAGGGGAGTCTCTCCGCTGGGCCGGGTTTGGTCCGCCCCGCTTGCGGACGCATCGGCTTGCGCAGTCAGGGAAGCTTTCGCGGCATCAAAATGGGCCTGTAAGGCTTGCTTGAAGGCATTGAGGGCCTGGCCCATCTCCCGCTTCTCCGGACCGGGCACAGCGCGGAACCGTTCGTTCAAATCCTTGAGCAACCCTTGCCGCCCGAAGTGGGCGATCCGGAACACCTCCAACTTGTCAGCGTCGTCGAGGACCTGAGCCTGGGCTTCTGCGAGGAGCCGCTCCAACTCCGCCGTGTTCAGTGTGGACATTCTCAGTGGAGGATTTCCATGGTGACGTCGACATCCTCATTGGGGCGGTTGGCCCGGTCGGTCTGAACCGCACAAATGGCGTCCACCACTTCGAGGCCTTCAATGACCCGTCCAAAGACGGTGTACTGCATGTCGAGGTGGGGCGTGCCGCCCAGTTCTTGGTAAGCCGCAATCTGGTCCGGCGTGTAGCTGTGCGGCTGCAGCATGCTGCCCCGCTTGCTGTTGACCACGTTCTGGAGCATCTGTGGGCTCACGTCGCGGCCCTGCACGATGTAGAACTGGCTTCCACTACTGCGGCGCTGTGGATTGACCTGATCTCCCTGACGGGCCGCAGCCAAGGCCCCTTTAACATGGATGAAGGCCGGGTCGATCTCAGACTCGATGGTGTAACCTGGTCCTCCCGTACCCAAGCGCATGCCCGGGGCGGCGTCCACGGATTGGGGGTCTCCCCCTTGCGCCATGAACCCCGAAATGACCCGGTGGAACAGCGTTCCGTCGTAGAACCCTTCTCCGGCCAACTTCAAAAAGTTGTCGCGGTGTTGGGGGGTCTCATTGTAGAGCTCCACTACGATGACACCAATGGAAGTCGTCATCTTGACACGGGGACGGGGCGCATCGTCTTGGGCGAAGGAAGTGGACAGAGAGAGGCCCAAGGCGAGGACCGCGATGAGGGCAGAACGGAGCATGGAAACAACCATCGGTCGGAATTTGCGTTATTTGTAGGCCTGTCGCCGGGGGCCAACCCTCCAGCGAAGAAGCGACCTCGAAATTATGAAATCGAAGACCCCCTTCCGCGCCCTTCTTTCCCTGACTGCCATGGCCCTCTTTGTCCTTGGCTTCAGTGGCTGCACTGAAATCGAGGACACCGTTGCGGTGGTGTACGTGCAGAACAACCTCGGCGCCCCGGTCCAAGGTGCGGAAGTCCGCTTGTTTGCCGTTGGTTCCGTGGACCAAACCTTTATTGGAGAGCTGCGGTTCGACACCACTCAGGTGACCAACGCTGCGGGCAGCGTCAGCTTCAACTTCAGCGAATACTACAAGCAAGGCCAAGCCGGCTTTGCGGTCCTCGACATCGAAGCCACCAAAGGATCCCTGACGGGGATCGGCATCATCAAGATCGAGGAGGAGATGACCAATGAACAGACGGTCATCATGGAGTGACCCCGCCCTGCTGTTCGGAGCGGAAAGTTGCCTATTTTCGCGCTCCGCTTCGGCGAACTCGGGATGTAGCTCAGTTGGTAGAGTACGCGTCTGGGGGACGTGTGGTCGCTGGTTCGAGTCCAGTCATCCCGACCTTTGAAAGGAGAGCATCACGCTCTCCTTTCGCATTTTTGAGCCTCCCATGGACGTCCTCTTTGAACAACAATGGCGCCACCTTCTCCAGGTTCTCGAAACTCGGTTCGGAGGCGGCATGGACCTGCAGGACATCCTCTACCTCGTGGGGGTACAGGAACTCGGGCAGGGATTCCGCCCGTTCAAGAAGCAGGAAAAGATGGACCTGATGCACGTGGCCATCTGCACAGTGCTGGTGCCACAGGGTTTCTACGCGTTCATGGGCCGCGACGAGGAAGGGTGGCCCCACTTCGAAGAACGGACGCCATTGCCTGAACTCGCGCCCAAGGATCAGGATGCCTTCATCCGACGAGCGTTGGTGGACTATTTTGGAGACAATCCGGGAGCGGTCATCGCCCCGCAAACCGCTTGAGTGCGGCTTCGTCCTGGATCACCACGTTTTTGCCTTCGAGGGAGACCCAACCGTCGGATTTGAAGTCGCTCAGCGCCCGAATCAGGCTCTCCTTAGCCGTGCCTACCACCCCGGCTAGGTCCTCCCGACTCAATTCGGGCTTGGAATCGGAGGCCTCGAACCGAGCTTGCAAGTCCAGGATGGCTTGCGCCGTGCGTTCCCGGACGGAAGCGTAAGCCAATGCAAGCAACCGCTCCTGGTTCTGGGTGACTTCACCGGCCAACAGCCGGATGAACCGCATCGCGACATCGCGGTTGCGGTGCATGAGGTCCAAGAAGGTCTTGCGGGGAATGAGGTGCACTTCGGCATCTTCCAGCACTTCGGCTGCGCTGCCGAATTCCAGGCCCTTCAGCACGTCCATGTGGCCGAAGAAGTCTCCGGCTTTGCAGAGTTCGATGATGAGCTCCTTTCCATAGGAGTCCGTGCGGAGGATTTTGACCACACCGCTGGCCACGTAGTAGACGTGGTTGGTCGGGTCCCCTTCACCAAAGAGCACTTGGCCTGAATTGTAACGTCGCGGGCGATCTCCGAGGTCCAGGCCCGGAATGCCCTGCTGCTCGGACGCGTCGGAAATGAATTCGCTGAGCCGCTGGGGAGCGCGGCCGTACTCTCGCTGAAGGATGGCGCTCTTTTTGAGGCGCACATTGATGGTGGCCAACAAGTCCGCCTCGCTGAACGGCTTGATGAGGTAATCGTCTGCACCGCTCGTCATGCCACGCCGCATCTCCTCCGATCCATCCCGAGAGGTGAGGAAGATGAATGGAATCATCGCTGTCTGCGGGTCATTGGAGAGGTAGTGCAACACGCCGTAGCCATCCAATTCGGGCATCTCCACATCGCAGATGATCATGTCGGGGCGCTCCAGCTGAGCCCGTTCGACCCCTTGCCGTCCGTTCTCGGCTTCAATCACTTCGTAGCCGGCCAGCTGGAGGATATCAGCGGTGGTGGTCCTGAGGAATTGGTTGTCCTCGATGATCAGAATCTTCTTCACGTCGGTGGCGCTCTTCTGCTGGGCAAAGACCCGAGCGTTGCTGAGCAAGTTAAGTCGATGTTCCGGCTCCGCGGGCCTTTCCGTATCGTACGGTCAACCTCGCATGGGGCGACGTGGGTTAAATTCGCGCCCGACCCGCCCCAAACCGCCCGTCATGAAAGTATCGTTGGATTGGATCAACACCTGGCTGCCCCTCTCGAAGGCGCAGGCCGCCAACCCTCAGCAGGTGTGCGACATCCTGACCGCCAGCGGCCTCGAGGTCGAAGGATTGGAGGAAATGCCGACCCTTCCCGGAGGACTCAAGGGCATGGTCGTTGGAGAAGTGCTCAGCTGTGAGCCCCACCCCAATGCCGACCGCCTTCGCGTGACCACGGTGAATGTGGGCGAAGGAGAGCCGTTGGCCATCGTCTGCGGAGCTCCCAATGTGGCGGCCGGGCAGAAGGTTATCGTGGCCAAGGTGGGGGCCACCTGTCATCCCCTGGAAGGCGACCCGTTCAAAATCAAAAAGGGCAAGATTCGGGGCGAGGTGTCCATGGGCATGATCTGCGCGGAGGATGAACTTGGAATCGGGTCGGACCACGACGGCATCCTCGTCCTCGACGGTGCCCTCGAGCCCGGTACCCCGGCCGCTTCTGCCTTGGGACTGGAATCCGACCACTGCATTGAAATCGGCCTGACCCCCAACCGAACCGACGCCATGGGGCACCGCGGGGTCGCCCGCGACCTTCGGGCCGCGGCGAAATGGAACGGCGGAGACGGCCAAGGTGGCCCGGTTGAAGCGCTTCAAGACGCCCCCGTGCTTGCCCTTGCCGAAGGCGACGGCCCCATTGCCCTAGATGTCCAGGACGCGGACGGTGCGCCCCTGTACCTCGGGGTCACACTCAGCGGCGTCCAAGTCGGACCCTCCCCGAACTGGATGCAACAACGCCTGCGCACCATCGGCATCGAACCCAAAAACAATGTGGTCGACATCACCAACTATGTGCTGCACGACCTCGGCCAGCCCCTCCATGCCTTTGATGCAGACCGAATTGCCGGCAACATCGTCAAGGTGCGACGCGCCACCTCGGGTGAAGCCTTCACCACCCTTGACGGGAACGCCCTCGAATTGGACCCCGCCGACCTGGTCATCGCAGACCAAGACAAGCCCATGTGCCTCGCCGGGGTCTTTGGAGGTGTAGTGTCCAGCGTGACGGACTCCACCACGCGGGTCTTCCTCGAAAGCGCGTGGTTCGAACCGGTCACCGTGCGCAAGAGCGCCAAGCGACACACACTGTCCACCGATGCGTCCTTCCGGTTCGAGCGGGGCATTGACCCGCTCACGCCCGGACCGGGAATCCAACTCGCGGTCGACTTGCTCAAGGCCCATGCCGGCGCCACAGTCGAAGGGGGCCTGCAGCGGGCCGAAGGGGGGCTTCCCAAGCCGGCTGAAGTCCAGCTCAAATGGTACGCCCTCGACCAGTGGGTCGGCATCGTCCTCGACCGCAGCCGCGTCAGGGGCATTCTGGCCGACCTCGACATCGTGGTGAAGGCGGAAGACGAATTCGGACTGCACCTCGAAGTGCCGGCATATCGGCGGGATGTAACCCGCCCGGCCGATGTGGTGGAAGAAATACTTCGCATCCATGGCTATGACCACATCCCCCTGCCCGGCCGGATGAAGGTGAGCTTGTCGGACCGCCCCAACCCCGATCCGGAGCGCCTTCGGATGGAATGGGCCGGCATCCTCGTCGGACGCGGCTTCCACGAGACCATGCACAACTCCTTGGTCCCAGCGGCACACCTGTCCCTCGTGGCGGATGAAGCGCTCGAGCCGGATCGGGCGGTGACCCTGCTCAACCCTTTGAGCTCGGAACTCGACACCCTTCGTCAGACGCTGATCCTGCAGGGACTGGACACTGTGGCACGCAACCGGAACCACCAAAGCCCGGACCTAAGCCTGTTCGAATTCGGAAAGGTCTACCGGCAGGATGGAGCAGGCGGACACGAGGAAGAAGAGCGTTTGTGTCTGCTGGTGACCGGTCGCACGGCACCGGAGAGCTGGCGTGGCCTCCCCCAAGATGGATTCTCCTTTTTGAAAGGTGCCGTCGATGCCATTCTGACCCGGAGCCACCTGGAGCACGCCAAGTCCAGTGCATTGGAACCTGGCGCCCTCCTCCGAGAAGGCATTGCGCTCAAGGCCAAAGGCGGGTTCTCCGCACGGTTGGGACAAGTGCACCCCTCGGTGGCACGCCACTTCGGTGTGGACGACCCCGTGTACTGTGCCGATTTGCCCGTGGCCGGCCTGCTCCGCGGCATTGCCAAGGGCCGAATTCAAGCGGCTGAATTGCCCCGGTTCCCATGGGTGCGCCGCGACCTCAGCCTAGTGGTGCCCGCAGGTACGACCTACGCGGACTTGGAAATCGTGGTCCAACAGACCGCAGGCAAATTGCTGCGCGACGTCCGCTTGTTCGACGTTTACACCGACGAGGCGGGCGTGACGTCCTATGCCCTGTCCATGACCTTGCAGGACCCGGAAAAAACCCTGCAGGACAAGGCCATCGACAAGACGGTCCAGCGCGTCAAGGACCAACTGGCCCAACGGCTGGGCGTGACCCTTCGCTGATTGGCCCGGTCGCCCCTTCCTCGGTTTGAGCCGCCCACCGCGGCGTCCAACAGGGTATATGCCTTGCTGCGCCCGTTGGCGCGTTGGGCGTTCCGCCTCTGGCACGTCGTCGAGGTTGAGGGGGTGGATCGCCTTCGCACCGAGGGGGAGCCTGCCCGGCTGTTGTTCTCCGGGCACCAGAATGGCATGGCCGACCCGGTGTTCGCCTGTATTTCCCTGCCATGTCAGATGCACTACTTTACCCGAGCGGATGTCTTTTCCAATCCGGTGGCGCGTTGGTTCATCCTGCGAATGAACATGCTGCCGATCTACCGCCCCAAGGACCGGGTGCCCGACCTGCCCGAGCGAAACCAACTGACTTTTTCCGCGGCCCACCAGCGGCTAGATGCAGGGGCGTGGTGCGGCATCTTTCCGGAAGCCGGCCACCAACCCGAGCGCAGGACGCGCCGCTTCAAACACGGCTCCGCTAGGCTCATCCTCGGCGCCTTGTCCCGCCCCGCCATTCAATCGCGGGGCATCGTCGTCCAACCCTTGGCCTTTGATTTCACGCGATACGACGGCTACCGCAGCACCGCCCGGCTGCGGGTCGGCGCTCCGATTGACCTCACGGACCTCGGCACCAATCCGGAAGACAACGGCCCCAACCGCATGCTCCTGAGCGACCGCATGAAAGTGGCCCTAATGGAGGTCTCTGTCGAATTGCAGGACGGTCCACTCTACGATGCGCACCTCGCCTGCTGCCGGTTCATCGAAGGCTCCACGGGCCAGCGGCCAGACCCCGCCCAACTCGCCGAACTCAGGCGGGAACTTCAATCCAATGAAGCCGAGGCGCTGGCCGGTTTCCAGGCCTTGCTGGATGCGGGCATGCCCCACCCTAGGCGCCACGACGCGTTTGAAGGTGCGGGGCGGCTGATGGCGAGTGCCCCGACGCGGCTGGGCCGCCACGCTTGGCGTTGGCCTTTCTGGGCCGTGTACCGGACCACCACGGGATGGTGGCCCTGGTTGCTGGAGAAGCGGATGGCACGCCGGATCCGTTCAGCAGGGTTCCGGACCACCTTCTCGATTCCCTTCCTCCTGTTGGGGGTGGGCCTCACATGGTTGCTGCTCGCCTTGGCCGTATCGCTTTGGTTGCGCGGGGTTTCTTTTGGCCTACTGTTGCT
>NYTZ01000153.1 GCA_002683735.1 Flavobacteriales bacterium | reverse complement strand
GTCAGGAATACGGACTCGGTGGCCATGAAGGTCTGTCCCGAGCCACCGAAACCAATTTCATCGGTCTCGAATGCGCCGTCATAATTGGACAGGTAGGGGTCGGATTGACACTTGACGAGACAAATGGCGGGGTCGATGCCGGTGTTCCCCCCCACGCATCCACACCGGTCATTGAGGACAGCCGAGCCGCCGCAATCTCCATTGCAATCGTAGTCCAAACAGGACCCGTCGTCAATGGACGCCGCCGGATCATAGTTGCATTTGCTGTCGTCCAGACACCCATAGCAGGACTCGGGTTCAACGCCGGTCAGGCCAGCCACACAGCCACAGCCTTCAATCGTATAAGCTACTCCGCCGCAGTCTCCGTTGCAATCATCAATGGTGCAGCTTCCATCATCATGCGTGGCATCGGGGTCGTAATTGCAGAATCCATCCGTTGTGCACCCCCAGACCAATTCTCCTGGAGCGGGATTCCGGTATACCAATCGAAAGGCCAAATCGGCGGTACTGACCGCAGATCCATTTTGGATTCCCTCTCCTTCGACAAAATCTGCGGAACACGTCCGATGTCCGTACCCGTCCAAAAAGTCCAGGCGGTAACCACTGCCGGCTTGGACGGGGAAGTGGTTCAGAGAAACTTGAAGCCAGTTAGAGACCTCTTGATCACAATCGGATGGAACGGCGTTTCGGGTGGTGGTGAAAACCAGTTCTCCTGCATTGGGTCCGTTTGATCGACGCAATTCTAGGGTTTGCGCTTCGTCTGAAGGGCCATAGAAAGAAAGCCCAGTCAGAAAGCCATCGGCTGCAGTGGTCAAGGTCTGACCGGTCAGTGTGCCGGGGCAGATGCTCGCATCATTGGCGAGAATGGGCCGAATGGTTCCAAAGACGCACTGTTCGGTGCGAATGCCGGTTGAGCCGCCAATGCAGCCGCAACCGACCGATTCGACAGCATCGCCCCCACATTCCCCATTGCAGTCCTCGTACAAACAGGACCCGTCGTTTTGGTCGGCCTGAGGGTCAAACGTACAGGAAGTGGGGTCCGTACAACCCCAGTTCTGGTCTTGGTTGCAGATGTGGATGGAGAAGACCAGGTCCTTTTCGGCCAAGGCTCCCGCACCTCCAAAAGCGTTTCCATCGGCGTAGTCCCCTTCGCAATTGGCGATGGCCACCCCCGAAATCAGCTCCATGACATAGCCTTCTCCACTCTGGATGGGAATGCCGCCAAAGTCAAAGTCCCGCCAGATGTAACCTTCTACACCCATGCTCGTGACGCACGCCTCAAGTCCAGCGCACACACTGTAGTTGAGATTGCTGTAGCCGAGGATTTCGCCAGAATTCCATTCTTGGGGACCTTCGATTTGGCATGGGTCTAGGTTGGCGGCCCTTCGCAGAACCAGTTGCGCATCCAAGGCACAACAGGTCTTGAGTCGGATTCTTTCCAGCAATCCATTTTCCGTGCTGATGAACGACTGTCCGTACAGAATGCCCGGGGAACAGGCATTTGGGGACGATGCGGTGACCTCCGTCAAGCAACCATTGATGCAGGCAGAGGCGGGAATCCCGGTGTTTCCTCCGATGCATCCACAAGAGGACAGGGTGGCGCTTCCTCCGCAGTCCCCGTGACAGTCTGGGAATTGGCACGAGTCATCTCCCACTGTGGCGGTCGGGTCAAAATTGCAGGCAGCAGAATCGATGCCCCCGACACAGGATCCTGCATCCTCAATGGAGTCGAGGCACCCACAGTCGGGGTCGAGGTAAGCATCACCACCACATGTCCCCGCACAATCGAGGAAGAGGCAGCTGCCGTCTTCGACGTTGGCACTTTCATCATAATTGCAAGCTGTGTCGTCTGTGCAGCCGAAATTCAGGATGATGGGGCACATGGAGAGCCGGAAAACCAAGTCTTCATCGGGCTTTGCACCATTGATGGCAAACGCCGTACCATCTGCATAATTGATGTTGCATCCCGTGGCGGCGACCCCTTCAACCAACTGAAAGACATATTGGTTTCCAGCTTCCAGACCCATGTTGGTGAAGGTGAAGGTGGTTTCCACATAGTTGGAGAATCCATTTCCTCCGCTGACAAAGCAGTCGGATGGTTCATTGTTTCCAGGAAACACTTGATTGGCTTCACCGATGAGGCTGCCCTGACTCCACGTGTTTCCGTCGCCATTGTATGTGCGGACCTGCAGCCGGGTGTTCACGCCAGTGCATCGGGCAATGGTGATGCTGTTGAGGTAACCTGTGATGCTCGCCGTGAAACTCTGTCCGTAGTTCAGTCCTGTGCCACAGGGGGCTTCATAGAAGTCGAGGAACTCGGGGCAGGAGCCCTGGCAATCCGGGTAATAACAGCTGCCGTTGTCCACGGTGCTCGTGGCGTCGAAGTTGCAGGCCGCAGCATCCGTGCATCCGAGGCATTGTCCAGCGAGGGAGATGTCAGAGATGCAACCGCAGATGGGGTCTTCGTAAGCGGTTCCGCCGCAGTTTCCAGCACAATCTTCTTCGGCACATGACCCGTCTTCTGCTGTAGCCGCAGGATCGAAATTGCAGGCCTCGGGATTGGTGCAACCAAACGTGAAGTCACCCGGACAGAAGTAGAGGTCAAAGGCCAAGTCTTCGCCTTGTTTTTCTCCAGTATTGGTAAAGGCAGATCCCCCCTCATAAGACAGGTTGCAGCTGGTTGCCGCAGCACCGTCGATCAGATGAAGGATGTATTGCTCGCCTTCTGCCAGCGCCAAATTGTGGAAGGTGAACCATCCCTCCTCGTAGTTGGAAAACCCATTTCCCCCACTTGTGTAGCAAGCGTTGGCGTCTGAATCTCCAGACACCACCAAGTCCGCTTCTCCGATGATGGGTCCTTGATTCCAAGCAGCGCCTGTCCCATTGAATCCGCGAATGACCACGCGGGTGTCCGTGCCCGTACATCTGGCCAAACGCAGGCTATCCAGCTGGCCCGTGGTCGGTGCGGTAAAGGACTGGCCGGTGTTCAGACCAGAACCACAGGGCGCTTCATAATAGAGTAGAACTTCAGGGTCCGGGCACTGGGCAGCCGTTTGCGTTGCGCCCATCAGAACCACGAGGCAAACCAGAAGCATGCCAAATGGCATGGCACCAGTAGGGGATCTGTGTTTGCGTTGCATGGTTCTGTTCAATGGACGGATTGGCGAAGGAATAATGGAGGAGAAGTGCCCCTCGGCCACCTGGCCGAGGGGCACTTCTTTATTTCACGACGCGGACGGCGTGGTTGCGTGTGGTGGTGACGGCATGAATCATGTAGACACCGGCTGACAGGTGACTGGTGGCGATGCGGCAAGGTCCGCTCGTCAACCCATCGCAGTCGATGATGTCGATAAGCTTACCGGTGGCATCCTCCAGTCGCAGCTCAACGATGTCTTCGCTGCCGTGCCAGTGGATGCTCAACTCATCCCGGAACGGGTTCGGGAAGGCGACCAGGTCGGACGTCTCCTCATTCAGGTTCCGGAAATGGAGCAGCATCGGTGCGTCCAATTGACCGAGCAGCTTGGACGATTCAAACGTCACGCTCTCCTCGGCAGTCCACTCTTGCGCCGTTGCGCTGCTGAGCCAACGGAAGTGAAGGGGTTGCTCGTACCATTTGGACGTGGCATCACCGTACATGGTCAAGAAGTAGAGCAATCCCTGTTCCGTGTCCATGGGGTGAGCCTGTCCGATGCAGACGGGGCCATCCGGACCTGGGATGAATGCCCCTAGGGCATCCGCCAAGCCTTGAGGCTGCCCTTGTCCCACATCGAGTCGAATGACGGCCATCATCTCGGATTCGAGCGCAGCGATGTCCATCTCCCAAGTGGGCTCGTCCTCCGTAGCGCGGACCAAGTATTCCATTCCGAGGGAAATCGGCCATTCCAGCTTTCCTGCCAAGCTGCCTGCATTCGCCGCATTGGAGGCGCCGAGACGAAGTCGGTAACCTTGTCCCGGACGCATGGTGTTGAGTGAGCCCACCCATTCACCATCGCCGGCATACATGGCGAATCCGTCACCTCGGCTTTGGACGAGGTCATTGAAGCTGAGGATCGAGTCCGCATCCGCGAGGCTTCTCAAAGCCCGATCCACTCCGAAGGACTGGTGCGGCAGATATCCGAGCTCATTCCAACCATAGACCAGGCTGGCCTTGGACTCCTCTTCAGTGGGGTCCAGTGCGAATCCGGTGTTGGTCATGGTCCAGCTGGCCGTCGGGTCATTCATCTTCATCTGCACCATGTAGCGGGTGTGGACGTCACTTTCTTCGGAAGCGTGGTGGTTCCAACCATCCACCGGATGCTTGTATGGAGATTCGTGGGTTTTCACCTGAAGGATGTCTCCTGCCGGAATGCCATGGAATGCATTCATGACGGAGAAGGTCAACGGTGTGTCCACCACATTCACACTGACCCAGTTCCATCCGGGGTAGAGTTCCGTGCTGGTGGAAATCTTCGACGTGGAACGGAGCAACAGGGGCTCGAAGAGGTTTCCAACGCCTTCCTCAGACGGGTTCACCACGACCGGGTCATTCAAGGTGGGCCACAGGGTACCCACTTGGGCCCGAACCATTCCGAACGAGGCGTCCCAGATGTGGAACTCCACCGTCTTGCCTGTGTCCTGCATGTTGTAGGCCACGGAGAGGAACCCGAGGTTTTGGCCTGCGACATCCATGTCGAGGTTGGCGAATCCACGCAGTTCGTCATCCACAAACGCCATCACAATGTCATCGTCATCGCGGCTTGCCGCGTTGTTGATGTAAGCCTTTGTGACCAGCGGCATGAGGAATTCGTAGTTGCTGTAATCGACCTCCAGATCTGGTGGCGTCGCATAGATGTCCATGCCCAGTGTGAAGCGCTCCGCATGGCAGAAGCCACCTGAACCAGAATCACCACAAGGCAATCCGCCTTTCAACCGCGCATCGAATTCAGTGTAGCCTATGGGCAAGCTCTGAAGGTCCGGCGTGAAGGTGATGGACATGGTGCTGTTGGCTGGAATCGTTCCGGATGCAGGCGAGGCTTCCACCCAAGCAGGCAATCCATCGATCTCAAAGTACTTCGCCGTGTTGCCCACGTTCATGATGGAGTAGGTGAACGACGTGTCCATGGTGCCGAATTCAATGTCGGCTTGACCGAAGTCTTCCAGCCACTTCAAGGGATTGCGGTCAATCAGCATTTCGAAGACCAAGTCGCTCGCAGTGGCATTGCCCGCCTCATCCCGCAGTTGGGTCTTGGGGATGATGAACGACACCAGCTGGTCTTCGTATTTGTACAGAGACTGCTCGTTGAGCTCGATGATGCACTCGTCATGTAGTGAATTCCAAGTCACGTCGAGGACATCGCCAACTTCGCTGAGGGAGGTTTGCGGCTCGGAGTGCATCAACGGAGCATCGTCGTCTTGAATGCCCGTCTGCAATGCGGCCAGTCCGCCATTCGCAATGTTGGTCAGGGATACGGCCTCATACCCGTTGGAAATCACCAAAGAGCTTCCATCATTGGAGTAATCGAATCCATCATAAGGAGCGTACACGTAGGTCTCGAAGTTCTCGACCAAGACCGTATCTGTTTCGGCATCCCTGGCCGTCTCGAACGGCGCATGGAAGACGAGGTTTTCGTAGCCATAGACACCATCGCGCATTTGCTTCTGGATGGTCTCCTGGGTCAAGGCCGTGTTCCACACGCGGATTTCGTCCAGCTTGCCCGTGAAGAACGCAGAGTAATCATCCGGCGCCTCACTTGGCTCAGCAGTGACGCAAGCATCGATGCATGCCTGCTCGGTATCATGGAACGCCTCACTATAGTTCAAGCCATCAGTTCCGTAGTAGCCATCTCCATAAATGGCGGTGGGAACACCATCAAACATGGCCCAGCCCAAAAGGCCGTCATTCTCGGTAAGCTCTGGACTCCAAGTCACAAGCGTGTTTGCACTGAAGGAGTTGATTGTTGGATCTCCATCTGTATTGAAGTCCACTCCGCTAACATCATGACAGGGCTGGATTCCAGAAACGACTCCATTCATCGCTCCAAGTGACATTACCACTGGAATCAACTTTCCATGGTTGTACGAAGGACCACCTCCCACTTCTTCTCCGTCCACATACAACAAGGCCGTGCCATTGTAACGTCTCACCAAGGCGACGTGGTGCCATGCATCCGACAGTGGTGTCGGGCATCGCAAGGTGTCGTATCCATTGGCAAACCCGAGAATTCCAGTAGAATCAATGAAACCATTCCATGCCACGCGCCGCAGGTCTCGTTCTGGATTTGCGTCACCATTGATGCTGATGAAGCTTTCGTGGCTGGCGGAATTTCCGGGCTTGACCCACAACTCCAGGGTGGTGTTCCGGGTGCCATCCGGCGTCCAGTTCAAGCCGCTGATGGAGGGAATCAGAGAGCCATTGGTGTTGTCGGCAAAGTCGAGCGCATGCGAAGCCCCTGGACTGAACCAGTTGGCCTCCATCTCGATGGCCCGCATCCGGGCGCGGTCTTGCGGCGTGCCTTCCAACTCATTCATGGGGAGCCAAGCCTGAAGACCAATCTCCTTTCCGGTCAGCATGAAGGCCGGCGTCTCAGAAGCATAGGTCTCGCGTTGGCTGTTCCACAAACGGAAGTCCTGCATCGGCATGCTTAGCGGCGTGTTGGTCGCAGCACCACCCCTCCAGCCGTTGCCGAGGGTGAATCGGGTCGGATCCAATTGAATGCCGGACATGACACCATTGACTCCGGCCGGAGCACCATTCAAGCTCAAGCGCCAGTTGTAGGTTCCGGCAGTGCCCGCCGGCTCGAATACCAATTCGAGTTGGTTCCACAGGCCATTCCACTCCGCACCGGCACCCGAAATAGTGATTGAATTGGTGCTGGTGTCGCTCGTTGTCGTGGTGATGAGACTGAACTGATTGATGTTGTCGAATCGACCGGTCAGGCTGTATCCGGATTGATCTCCTTGTGTGAAGACCACACCACTGGCTTCGGTTGGAGCTGCCACGGTGGAGACTAGCCCTGATTCAGTTTCCTCTAATGCATACTGTCCACCTCCCCACTGTCTCCAGCTCATGGACCATCCCGGGAAGCCAATCATGTTCGTGTCCACATAAGCGGCGTCGAGGTGGGGGCCTTGGAGAATGGCCACGTGCTCGTTGCCTGAGAACTGGATGCCCCCGGAATTGTGGGTGTAATCCGTGTTCTGAGTGGCCCTGAGTTGGATGCTGTCCGGGTTCAGAGAGATGCTCGGGTTGGAGGTCTCCATGCCCTCAGACCAACGCAGTTGCAGTTCGTCACCTGGCTCGTAGAACCCATCCGATGGCAAGACGCTACCGAAGAGTTCAGGACGGGTGAAGTCCACGTAACCTGTGACAACTTCTGACACCTT
>NYTZ01000152.1 GCA_002683735.1 Flavobacteriales bacterium | reverse complement strand
GCGGAAATGGCGAAAGTGGAGCCGAATCTGGTGGTAGCGTCCCGTAAGGGGACTGCAGTCCATCAGGCTAAAGCGGGCCGTAGGGTAGCGAGAGACCGGGTAGGGGAGTTCGCAATGCCCAACGGGCACATATGACGTTCTGGCCACCTTGGGCGTTCCTGTCATGCCTTTGGGGAGCGGCTTCCCGATGCACCCCGGATTGTCCACCCGGCCCCGGACCACGGCGAGGTAGCGCTTGTCGGTCTGCCGGTCCTCGAATTGCCGTTTGCAGTGGTCGATGGCCTGCGGGTCCTTCCCAAATAAGATGACCCCACTCGTGGGCTTATCCAACCGGTGAACGGGGTCAAGGCGGGTGGCCGTGTGCGCCCGAAGAATGTCCCGCAGGTTTTCGGGTTCGTGGGCATCCAGCGGCGTTCGATGGACCAGCAATCCCGGCGGTTTCGAAACCGCGAGGTATCGATCGTCTTCGAAAAGCAACCGAATGGTTCCGGTGCGCGATGTTCCAATGGGTACTCCCGGCATGCGTTTCATTATTTTGCGCTCCCTCCGAAGGACGCGGCGATGGCCTGTCGACGCAAAGTACCGGACCAAAAACCATGGGAGCACAACAACGTTTTCCTTTCCTGCCGCTGATAGCGGGCCTTCTGTTCACCTTGAGTGCCCACGCGCAAGTGAATTATGACCTTGAAGTGGAGGTCGTTCAAGACACCGTTCTTTATGACGGCTTTGCCGGAACCGATATGAATGTGCCAGCCGGGTTCCGTCGCTACCGCCTGTACGCGGTCATACCGGACAACGCTGAAATCATGTTGGGCGTGGCTGCGGATGCGGGCGCCAACCCCGCCATTCCTGCCTTCGGCTATGATGCAGGGTGCGGATGCTTCGAATTCTCCTCGCCTCTCTTCGCGCCAACGGGGTACAACAGCGGCGCTGCCATCAATGCAGGGTTCTACGCCATCTCGCCTGAATTGCAGTACGACACGTGGTGGACGACGCACGTCGCGGAAAGCACACCTGGAACGAATGTGATTGAGCCTCCGGGGACATTTCCAGTGGGATTCAATGCCTGCTCGGATGAGGTGATTCAAGGCGGATTGCTGGTCACCAATGCCGACCCGATTCATGCCACAGTCAACAATGACCGTGCCCTTATCGGACAGATCACCACCTGTGAGGCATTCTCTTTCCGCGTCTGCGTGGCCTTCCAGTCCGGATTGGATGTGATCACTTCCTGCACGGATGGCTTCGTCGAGATCAACGATTTGTGCGCCCCGATGATCGACCCTCAGTTCAGCGTGTTGGAGGACATCCAATGCTTTGGAGACAGTGCCACGGTGCAGGTGCTTCCGAACAATGCTGGGGATGCGTTCAACGCCACTGTGGAGTACAGCCTCTTTGAAGTGTCCGGGGCAAATCCAGTCTTGGTCGGACAGCAAGTGGGCAACCCGACTTTTTCCGGCATCCCCGATGGAGATTACTACGTAGCCTTGGTCGATACAGCGCAGACAGTGGCCTTCAGCACGAACACCTGCCGGGACACCACGGCGGTCTTCACCTTTGTCGCTCCAGATGAAATCGGGTTGACCGCGACCTTGACGCAGGACAACTTGTGTGGCACGGATGACATCGCCACCATTTGCCACGAGGTGACGGGGGGCTCGGGGGGCTTGACCACCACCGCATCGAATGCCCTGGGCTTGACCCTGTCCCCGGATGCAGATGGCTGTTTCGGTCCGCTTCAGTGCTTTGGCGGTGACGGTGCGTATACCATCACCACGACGGATGCATCAGGGTGCATGGCCGACACCACCATCACCATTTCGTGCCCTGAAGCCCTCTTCCTCGACTTCTCCAGCACAGAAGTGAGCTGCACGGGGTACAGCGATGCTACCTTCACGGCCACGGCTGCCGGCGGTACAGGAACAGTCGTGTTCGAGGTGCCCGAAGTGGCGGTCATGATTGATTTCGAAGGGTCGGTGGAATACGACCAGGCCGACCTTCCCAGCGGCACGTACACGTTCACCTTGACGGACGAGAATGGCTGCACCCTTTCTGATGTCCTGGAAATCGAAGAGCCTGATGGCTTGGCCGTGACGTATGCCGTGACGGATGTGGCGTGTGCGGGCGACTGCAATGGCCTGCTTCTCGCCAACATTGACGGTGGCGCCCTGCCGTATGTCATTTCCGTGACCGATTTCGATGGGATGGATGCCAACCCTGGTCAACTCTGTCCAGGCGATTACATCCACACCACGCAGGACGGCAACCTTTGTGAAGTGGTGGACACCCTATCTATCCAGGGGCCGGACACCATCAACTTCACCTTCTCCGTGAGCAATGTGCCATGCAGTGGTGCGGACAATGGCCAAATCTGTTTGGACAGTCTCACAGGGGGCACTGGGCCTTTGACGCCCCAATTGGTTCCCTTGCCGACAGGCAGTGTGAATGGACTTTGTTTCGATGTCCCTGCGGGCACCTACGATGTTTTGGTCCAAGACAGTGTGGGGTGTACGAGCGCCTTCTTCCCGGCCGTGATCGAGGAGCCTGCCAACATCGAGATCCTGCCTTTTATAACGCCGATTTCCTGCACGGGAGCTGGGGATGGCATCCTCGTGGTCAATGCGGTTGGTGGATCGGGCGACCTGGAGCTCATATCGCCGTTCGTCTTTCCCACTTTGCCTGACACCCTGTTCAACCTCGGGGGAGACAGCCTTACGCTCGTGGTGGCCGATACCTTGGGGTGCATTGACAGTGTTGTGGTAGCCATTCCCGAGCCTGACCCCGTTGATGTGGAGGTCCTCGGCACCGTCTTCCCCGGTTGTGGTGGAGATTGCACGGGGGGCATCGAAGTCGCGGTATCTGGTGGAACGGGAGCCTTGACCTTATACCAGGGCACCATCAGCGATTCCACCTCCGTGGTGGTCAGCAACTTGGTCAACCTTTGCGCCGATACCTATGTCTTGTACCTGTCGGATGAGGAGCAGTGCTTGGATTCTACCACCGTCACCATAGAGGAGCCTGACCCGTTATTGTTTGACATCACCATTCAGAATGTGACCTGTACCGGTATGAATGACGGTGTAGCCATCATTGGAACGGTGGGAGGTTCTGGTGAGACGGCATGGGAATTCGTAGGCGAAGATGTCGATGTGCTCAACCTGTTCGAGGGAGAGTATTCCGTGGCCGCAGCAGACACAGCCGGCTGCACGGCGGACTCTACGTTTACCGTGGCAGCGGACATCGTGACGGACATGGTCGTGGAGATTTTCACCTCACCAGTGACCTGCTGGCAGACCTCGGATGGAACGGCCACGGCGGCGGTTGCGGGCGGGCAACAGCCCATCCAATATGAGTGGAGCGACGCTGGCGGACAAACCACTGCCACTGCGATCGGCCTTTCGGAGGACGTGTACAGCGTAACGGTCACGGATGACATCGGATGTACCCTTGGGTTCCTGGCCACGGTGGAACCGACCGAAGATTGCCTCTTCATTGCGGACGCACTCACGCCCAATGCTGACGGCATCAACGACCGCTGGGTGGTTGGAGGCCTGGAATTCTTCCCGCAAAGCGAAGTGGAGGTCTTCAACCGTTGGGGACAATTGATGTTCCGGTCCAAACCCGGCACGACGTGGTGGGATGGCACTTTCAATGGAGCCTTGCTTCCCGCCAGTGACTATTACTACGTGATCACTGTGTTCCCCGGAGCGCAGCCGATCACGGGAACTGTAACCCTGAAGTACTGATGCGCCGAAGACACTTCCTTTCCATTCAGGCCTTGGCCTGTTCTGCCGTTCTGCTGGTCTTCTCCATCTCTAAGGTGGAGGCCCAGCAGCTGAGCCGGCACAGTCAATTCGTCCAGAATCCGTTTCTCGTAAACCCGGCTTTTGCAGGCACGGAGCTGGGTACCTTTTCCTCGCTGAGCCACCGCGAACAGTGGGTGGGTTTCCAGGGAGCGCCTTCTACGAGCTCCGTCACCGTCACGTCCAGTTTGCCCAACCGTTTTGGAATCGGCTTGGCCGTCGAACGCGATGACCAAGGCGGGGCTTTCCGTAGGACGGGGTTGGAGCTGGCCGGAACGTACACGGTGGACCTGAACAATCAGGATGCTGTGGCCTTCGGCATTGGCCTCGTGGGACGCAATACCCGTTTTGATGGTACGGATCTGAACCTTTGGCAGCCCGATGACCCTGCCATCACGGGAGCAGTGGAGAGCAGTTTTGCCTTTGACGCCCGCTTCGGTTTGATGGTCTTTGGAGAATTCTATCAGTTCGGATTGGCTGTGTCCAACCTGATGCAGACACCGTTCGGCTTGGAGTCGGAGCCGACGAACACCCGAAACCGCGGAGTCCGCCACTACGCGCTGACCGGACGTTACGATTATAACATCGATCAAGACTGGAAGGTTCAGCCCGCCGTCATGCTCCGGTTCACTGAAATCACGCCGGTCCAGCTCGACCTCCATGCCCGCGCTTTCTTCCAGAACCGCTACTGGGGTGGCCTGGGATTCCGTCAAGGCGATGCCTTCATCCTGTCTGCCGGCGCCATTTTCCAGGACATTCAAGTGGGCTATGCCTACGATGCTGGCACCGGTCGCGCCGGCAACTTGAGTCCCAACACGCACGAAATCACCGTATCTTATGTGATCCCCCGACGTGGTGCTGGATTCTCCAGCCGCGGCTTCGGAGGACGCATTCTCGATCGAAACCTCATCATCCGCAACTGACCCATGGCAAACCGCATTTTCCTGGCCTGTCTCGGCCTGATCGCCGCCACGGCTGCTTCCGCCCAATTCCAATCTCTTGTTGTCGAAGAGGTGGACAACCGAGGCACGGTGCCGGGCAAGACCTATCGCATCTACGCCCAAATGGAGGCTGAGGGCGATGTCATCGACGCTGTCTTCGGAGATGGAGAGGATTACCTTGAGGTGAAAAGCACGGCCCCGTTCTTTCAGCACCCGAAGGGGACCAATGCTGCCAACGAGTTGCAGCGTTCCCTAGTGCAGGAATCAACCGACGGCTTGCAATACGACAGTTGGGTGACCATCGGTTACGAGGACAACTACATGAACGCCCTCACGGCATTTCTGATGGACTTCAGCGAGTTCGAGACTGGCAGCCGCCTGTACACCGACAACGGCGCCTGGTTCGTCACCCCGGACATGCGCCAGGCTGCAGCAGGACCCGATGGAAAGCTGCTTTTGATGCAGCTCACCACGGAAGGGGAGGTCACCGGCCGTATCAACTTGCATGGCCGGACCCGCCCCTTGCCGTTGCGCGACGCGGAGGAGCGGGCCCAAAACCCGGACAGCCTCATCTCGCGTTTGATCGACGTCCGAGGCATTGAGTTGAACATTCGCTGAAGCCCTTTGGGGTCCAGCATTGAAAACGGCGCCCATCGGGCGCCGTTTTGCATGTCATGAATGTCAAGCCAGAATAGGTTCAGGGGCGACGTCAATCGTAAGCCCCCCCTTCTATCTGGGTGTCGCTTTTGTCAAACTTGAGGGCTGCAGAGTTGATGCAGTACCGGAGGCCGGTGGGCTGGGGGCCATCGTCGAAGACGTGGCCGAGATGTCCGCCGCAAGCGGAGCACAGGACTTCAACCCGGTGCATGCCCCAGCTGTCGTCGGCTTCCTCGGTCACCGCTGAGCCCTCCGCAGGTTGGAAGAAGCTCGGCCACCCGGTGCCCGATTCGAATTTGTGGTCCGAGTCGAAGAGCGCCTGTTGGCAGCCGGCGCAGCGGTAGACCCCTTTCTCGTGGTGGTCCCAGAATTCACCGGTGAAGGCGCGCTCCGTGCCCTTTTCGCGCAGGACGAAGCACGCCATGTGGGGCAGCTCTTCCTTCCATTCCGCCTCGGATTTCTGGACGGTGATGGAGTCGTTTTTGGCCCCGTCTTCTTCGGGTGTTCGAGGGTCTTGGGCACTGCAACTAGAGAGGATGGCGGTGGCCGCCAGTACGGCTGCGAGGGAGCAGTAGAAGGTAGTGTTCATGTCAATGGTTGTGAGCAGTGATGCGGTCCCGGAGGAACGTTGCCGTCACCGATTGCACGGATTGTGCCACTTCCTCCGGAGTCCCCATGGCGACCCGCTTGCCCCCATGTCTTCCACCGCCAGGTCCGAGGTCGATGATCCGGTCTGCAGCCGCCATGATATCGAGGTTGTGCTCTACGCAGATGATGGTGTGCCCTTGTCGAATCAGGGCTTCAAAGGCCTCGATGAGCTGGGCCACATCGTGGAAGTGAAGGCCGGTGGTGGGTTCGTCAAAAATGAACACGGTGTGACCGACCCGGTCCCCCTTGGCCAGGAAGGCCCCCAGTTTGATGCGCTGCGCCTCCCCGCCACTCAAAGTCGTAGCGCTCTGTCCGATGGTGACATACCCGAGTCCCACTTCGAGCAGGGGGGCGAGCTTGCGGACGATTCCCCTTTCCGCTGCTGTGGGTTTGGGGCGGTTGGCGAAGAAGGCGGAGGCATCTGCCACGGTCATATTGAGGATGTCGTGGATGTTGTGGCCATCCACCGTGATCTCCAACACTGCATCCGTGAAGCGACGGCCCTTGCACGCGTCACAGGTGAGGGTGACATCGGCCATGAATTGCATGCCGATGGACACACGGCCCTCGCCCTCGCAGGTTTCGCAACGCCCCCCGCTGGTATTGAAGCTGAACACCGATGGTTTGTAGCCACGGTTGCGGGCGAGGGGTTGGGCGGCGAACAGGTTGCGGACGTCGTCCCACGCTTTGACGTAGGTGGCCGGGTTGGACCGGCTGCTCTTGCCGATGGGGTTCTGGTCCACGAACTCCACGCCCTCGATCCGGTCGATGTCTCCCCGGAGGCCATCACTGATGCCGGGGCGGTCTCCGCCAAGGCCCAAGGCGCGGCTCAGCAAGGGGTGAAGGATGCGCTTGACCAGGGTGCTCTTTCCGGACCCCGACACGCCGGTGACCACATTCAGGGCGCCCAGGAGGAATTC
>NYTZ01000151.1 GCA_002683735.1 Flavobacteriales bacterium | reverse complement strand
TGAGCCTCGTTGGTATGAAGCTGCCCCACTGGGGAATAAGAACGAAATAGAGGCTACTCTGGCTCTTCAGCAGTTTGCCGGACCGGAAGGAATTGGTCCTTGGTGCCACTTTTATAGTGATAATGCCAAAGAGCTAGTGAATGCCGCTAGACGATTGGGATGGTGCGCCGAGCAATCGACGCCATATATGTCAGCGAATAATAGTATAATTGAGCGTGGCATACGTCACGTTGAAGAGGGTACCAGAACCATTCTTGCTCATGCTGGTTTAGGCCCTGAATGGTGGCCCCTCGCCATCAAGCACTTTTGTCATGCGCTCAATATACGCGAGTTTGAGGGGGGCTCTGCGTGGCACCACCGTCACAAAACTGGAAAGTTCGATGGACATCGTATCCCTTTTGGTGCGTTGGTTCATTTCCTACCTCCGAAACCGCTGCGAAAGAAACTTCCCAAGTTTGGCCCACGAGGGATCCCTGGGATCTTCTTGGGCTGGCATCTCCGAGTTGGTGGAAAGTGGAAAAAGGAGTATCTGGTTGCAGACCTACGGCAGTTCAAGACTGACAAATACCTCGCTTCGTTGGATACGAAGAAGCCTCTGGTAGTCAACTACTATAGAGTGCATGAGGTTGTCTGGGACAGAGCCAAGGCCCCTGTGTACCCGTTTAGGATTGCACGGGACTACCAGATGTTCCAGGAGCTCAATCCATCCAGGAGGGTCAACCATCACCCTTTCGAGGAAAAAGATGAGGCTGACCAGGGGGGTGTCGATGGAGTTGATGCGGTTCAGGGGGGCACCAAAGCTACTGATTCTGATGTCCCAGTGGCGCCTCCACAAGGCGGCGCGCAAGAGCACGCTGTGCCAGACGCTGGAAACGGCGACGTGGCCGGTGATGCTATCGATTCTTCTGAGTCATCTGAAAAGATAGAAGGTTTCCTACGAAAATGTGGTAACGTCATCTTCACGAAGACTCATGAGATAATCGAAGGATGGGGTAAAATCCAACGTCGCAATTATCAAAAGGGTGGCCGCTGCCCCGGGGTTTTCCCGGAGGTCTGGGAGAGACTTAACCCTGATGAGAAAGCAGAACTATGGAAAGAGTGGAAGGAGAAGTATGGAGAACCCCCAGCTCCTCCTCCTACAAAGAAGAGTAAAGCTGCTGGTGGCGGAAACGTCGCCGCAGTTGCCTCTCCCACTCGAACCATTGTTGAGTTCTGTTGCGGCGAAAACTCGCGGATGGGCCGTACTGCGCTCAAGAAGCCAGACTGCAAGGTCGTCCGCCTGACCATGAAGGATGATCTCAGAACGCCGAGTGGCCGGGAAACCGCCATCAAGGCTGTGACTGAGAACCCTCAGGTCTTGCTGTGGGTTGCAATTCCTTGTACCGGTGGATGCCCGTGGCAAAGATACAATGCCAAACGTTCTGCTGAAACTGCAGGCAAGATAGAAGAGCATCGCATCGAGATGAGGAAGCTGTGGAAAACTCTTGAAGTGGTCGCAAACGTCAATCGAAAGAATGGCGGAAAGATAGCCATTGAGTGGCCGTCTAACTGTGACTACTGGAGGCTTGATTTCGTCAACGACTTTATGGTCAAGTATCATCTTATCAAGGCCAAGTGCCAGGGATGTGCTTTTGGCCTCTGCGACGACCACAAGCAGCCAATCATGAAGCCTTGGACTATTGCAACTGATGATCCAGTGCTGGTCCGCACTCTCGAAGCCTATAAGTGCCCTGGGAAGCTTGTGCATCCTCATCATGCGCCATGTCAGGGAAAGTACACCAAAAGAACCGAAGGGTACACTGACACAATGGTAAAGGCGGTGCACAGGGCATGGCAGCAAAGCTGTGAGTGTGCTGGTCGCGCGGAGACGTGCGCCGCTTACCCCACAGTTACAGAGAGTCAAGAAAAGAGGCCTGCCATGATGGCTCCAGTGGTTCAGCCTACCAACCTGAAGAGGCACAAGCAGCGCTGCAGCCCCGGTGTACCAGCTGAAACGGCTCCGAACAACGTGCCCAGGATGCCTCTAAGGGAGGCAGAACGCCAACATCGCCAGAAAGTTGGGAACCCGTGGCCTATGTTTAGCGCCATGGTTGCAAAGCAGCTTTCAAGAAAGGAATATGAGAATAATCCTGAGGCGATGAATGCGATGATGGACGAAGTTCGTGGTCTTGAAAAGCTGGGCGTCTGGAACCTCGCAACCGTGAGATCTCGAAAGGATGTAGAGCGGGAAGCGAGGATATCCAAGACAAAGAAAATACATGTTGCTCGAATTTTCGGTATCTGTGTACTCAAAGGGTCCGAGCTACCCGTGGGTCACAAGCTCCGTAAGTACAAGGGAAGATACGTCTTCCAGGGCAACCAAGTCACTGACGAGAACCGGGAGGTGGCACTCTTCAATGAGTTGTCTTCCTCTCCGGCCACGCTCGAAGGAGCAAAGGCAGTCGATGTCTTTGGCCTTCAGGTCGGATACGTGATCCAACAAGCCGATGCGCGTAAAGCGTATACACAGGCGGACATGGTGGATTACGTCCCGCTCAATGAGGCGCGTGAAGGAACCATGCCTGCGGAAACGTGGGTGGTCCTGCCTCCAGAGGCGCGTCCCAAAGAGTGGGAGAAACTTCCGTATAAGGACCCTGTCGTCCGGTTAGACAAGGCCTTGTATGGGCACCCCGATGCAGGGGGGGCGTGGGAAACTCACTGTGACAAAAAGCTACAGGAGATCGGCTTTAAGCCGGTCCCCAACTGGCCCTCGGTTTATTATCATCGCGAATGGGACCTTCTGCTGATGGTCTACGTTGACGACTTCAAAATGTCGGGTCCACAGAAGAACATCGAGAAGGGGTGGAAGGCCATTCGAGAGAAGTTAGATCTTGATGAACCAGGACCGGTTGATCATTGTCTGGGCTGCAAACACAATGTTGGCTCGGCAACGATAAATGGAAAGACAGTCAGAGTTATGGAGTACGATGTCTGTGACTTTATGAGACAGTGCGTCACTGCCTATAAGGAGCTTGCCGGTGACCCTGCTATGAAACTACGTAAAGTCCAGACGCCGTTTCTCCCCAGTTCTGATGGGCGTGGAGACGCGTCCGAAGAGCTGGGTGAGTCCTCTGACGACAATAAAGGTGCTCTGGGCGGCATTGCGAGTTCCATCTTGATGAAAATCTTGTACGGAGCCCGTGCTGCCCGGTGGGACTTATTGAAAGCGGTCCAACTACTAGCAACCAGAGTGACCAAATGGACTCTGGAGTGCGATAAAGCGCTACACCGTTTAATCTGCTACATAGATTCTACGTCGGACTTTGTACTGCGTGGCTATGTCGGAGACGATGCAGCGGCTTGGAGGCTTAGACTCTTTGCAGATGCCGATTTTGCCGGCGAAAGACCGGGATATAAATCGACCTCGGGGTCATTCCTCATTATGTCTGGACCATCCACATACTTCCCGTTAAGCGCAAAGAGTGCAAAGCAGACTTCGGTCTCTCATTCTACTCCGGAGGCTGAGATTGTGTCAGCTGCCCTGGGGATACGCACAGTTGGCGTACCTGCGCTCGATTTGTGGGAGTTTGTGCTTCAACGTCTTGTTATCCTGGAACTCATGGAGGATAATCAATCTACGATTCAGGTTATCAAAACGGGGAAAAACCCTACCATGAGACACATATCCAGAACCCACGGTGTCAACGTTTCATGGCTCCACGATTGCTACGCTAGAGGCATCTTCACTATGACTTACCAGACCACAGATGGTCAATCGGCTGACATTTTCACAAAAGTATTTCGTGATAGTGTCAAGTGGGATCATGCTCGTAAGCTCATTGGTGTTGGAAACGCTACTGTTTCTCGTGTTGAAAAGAACGCTGGCGCTGGTGGTGCTGCTGCAGAGGACCGGGACGGAGACGTCCAGGCCCCTCGGCGGCATCCACGAATAATTAGAGTAAAAAGAAATGCTAGGCAAGAGCTACCTCTCCCGCCAAAGATTAGTCACCTATGGAGTCGAGTGTGGCGTCGAACAACGTATGACCTCAAAACTGGAGACATTCTCAGTAGGCAGGTGATTGAAAGAGGCAAACCATCTGGATTTTACAGAAGAGCGTTTACCGATGGACCAAAGGACGTGAAAGTTGTCTTCGACCTTGACAAGAATGTGGTGCAACAGCAAACTGAAAGTAGTGCTTCCACTAGTAATCCTGGTCGTCGTGTATCCTTTGCTCCCAGCTCCTCCGCCAATTGAGGCGGAGAACGGTTTGCGGTGTTCTAGTTGCTACCACTACTGCTACTGCAACTTATCACCCTTCCCCTGCCCGCTGCCCGCGCGCGATGGCGAACCAACAACCCGAAGGCGGAGAAGGACCTCCTCAGCAGCCACCGGTTGTCGAGCGGTCTCCGATGACAGTGCTGCAGGAAGCCATCTCAGCGGTGCGGCGGAGCCGACGCGGCCAGTCGCCGGTCGCGAACCACGACGGCCTGCGCGGCTTCGCGCCGCCCCGCGGCGTGCTCACAATGCAAGGGGTTGAAGAAGAGGAGCCCGAAGATGAGGGTCCCCAGGCCATGGATGAAGAAGGCCAGGGGCATGGCGCACCTCTCAGCCCCGCGGATTGGGGCGGCGACGAACAGATGGAGGTTGACGGCGCGCCAGTAACCGGAACCGCTCCGCCTGCTGAGGGTTCTGGGCGCGGAGACGTGCCCACCCTCGGCGGCGGTTGTGGCGGTGAGACGGCGTCGATGGAAGTCGACCTGCCAGGTCGCCCCGACGAGAGCCTCGGGGCGTTGGGCTTTCCGCGTGGCCTCCAGATGGTCCAGTTCGAGGCCGCTCGCCCGCGTTCACAGGTATTGCTCGACGCTTCCCGACAGGTGACCGCGCAGATTCGCGCCTCGTCGGAAGCTCGTCGCATGTCGCCTAACGTGGAAATGCGGGCGTCAGTGATTGGCACAGGCGCACAGGCTCGCGTCGCATCTTTGACTGCGACGCCTGCGGTCCGCCGTCCTTCCGTTTCCATCTCCTTTGATGGGAACCGCATCCAAGTGACCAATCTGCGGGATGATGCCCCAGCGCCGACAGATGGGGATCCAACAGGCCGAGGTCTGCACCACCGCGCTCAGATGCGGATGACGCAGGCCGCCCGAGCGGATGCAGCTGGGGCAGAGCTTGACGTCGGCTATGAGCACGTTGACGACCCCGCACCTTTGAGGACGCTGGTGCCCACGTTTGACGTGGAGACCGCGTCCTTGGGCACCGCGCCCTCATCGGTTGCGGGGGATGGTGCGTCTAGCCATGGCGTTGGCTCGCGCGGCGCGAGCGCGCGCGGTGGGTCAGTTCGCGGAGGCCACAGCGACAATGGCTCCCGGTTGGAGGAGGGAGAGCAGCCCAACGCTGCGATCCCATTCCACAACCCGGCCACACCAGCACACGTCACTATTGCTAGTGGCCAATGGCCGGAGGCGTATACAACGGTCTCGAGGACCTTGACAACGTTACTCCGCCACCGCGAGGAACGGTTCTCAGGCTACTTCGCCAACATCTCATATGCGAGGTGGAAGAATGGCCGTTCACACCGCCGCCTCAACCCAGAGGCTGCAGCGCTCGACAACTACGACCTCCAGATTATTGTCGCGCGCGCTGAGAAGTCACGTCTTTATGGCGTGTTCTCGGCAGATGGGGAGCGCATGGCATTCTTCGGCGTGTTCTGCGGGTGGTCGAACAAAAAAGGCGGCTACTGGCGGATCGTCGACCAGTACAACATGTGCATGCAGCGTGTCTTGCCTGAGGACTTGGATGCAAGCAGTCCGCACAGGCCATACAGGTACGTCATCCACGCCTTCAACGAGCGGCAGCTCAACGGCGGTTCCGGCGTCTACAACGTCGGAGTCCTCTCGGCGGAGGCCCTGCGCGACCTTCAGCACGCGCGGGGCAGGTGGGATCCACAGGGACGCCGCGGAAGGAACGCAAGGAACCTCATTTTCTTCTTGGAGATGGATATGAGGGACTTCAACCGGCACCACCCCGAGCTCAAGCGCAGTGGCACTCACTTGGCCATCTACGACTTGTACGGGATCGTGCGCTACCATGGTGGAGTCATCCCTGTGTGGAAGTCGCCCAAGCCAGGCCCATGGAAAGTCTACGTCACCATGGGCCTTCCGCCAGCAGAGCTTCGGCTGTACAATCAGCAGGAAGGAGTCTCTGGAGGGCTTCCCCGCCGAACGATGCATGGCATTCGCCATGTCGAGCGCGCTCGCGGACAGGACGTATCGTCATGGACCTGGGTTTCGCCTACCCTGCAGCGGAACAATTGGGATGAGGCGCCCAGGCCATCTGACTACGTCCCCGCCGTCCAGATGCAAATGCTGCATGGCGAGAACACCCCTGATGAGGCAATTCGTCGTGGGCTTGGACTGCGCATCTTTCAGCACCCTGTGCTGGGGCGCATTCTTCGTCCCATCGAAGGACATCAGCCTCAGTTGATCTCTACGTTGCGTACGCAGATCAACGCGCAAAACCTCACACAGCAGCAAAATGCTACCGATGCTGGTGGGGCAGGGGGGACAACTCCAGTAGCTCCATCCGCGTCAGGTCAGTCTGGCTCTGGGCGTGGAGACGCGCCCGGCCCGGCTACCGGTCGCGATGGGAGCTCTGGGCAGCAGCAGCGTCCGCGCAAGCCCCAGACCACCAATCACACCCAGGAGCGGCCCAGGA
>NYTZ01000150.1 GCA_002683735.1 Flavobacteriales bacterium | reverse complement strand
CTCCAGGCAGTCGGGGCGCTCCTGAAGGGCGCCGTGCGCTCCAACGGGATCCACTTCCCCGCGCTGGGGCGGAGCCTGCTCGCGATGCTCCTCGACTTCCCCGACGCCGGCGCGGACGCTGCCTGGCGGCAGCTGAACGGCGACGCGGACAGGCCGCCCCTCCCCGGGGCGGAGGGCGGGGTGCACGAGCTGCTGCCGCAGCTCTTCGAGTGCACGCTCCTGCGGGGCGCCAGCGTCGCTGACGGCGGGTTGGACTGGGTGCAGAGCCGGCTCTTGGCGTTTGTGGAAGCGCTTCTTGACTTTGCACGGGCCCTGGCGTTGGAGCGGCCGCGGAAGGCCCAGCCAGATGCCTTTCTGCTCCAAGGGAAGGAGAGCGAGGCCATGCGAGTGGCAGCGCCCGCAGTCCCGCAGTCGCAGACTCTCGGGGCGCACCTCAGCACGCGTGACACTTTCGCCGCGGATGCTGAGCCCTTTGCACGAGCGATCCTTGAGTGGTTGCAATTCATGTTCAAACCTCCAGCCGGCTTGGCCTGCAAGCTCGCAGCCAGGTTGGCCGCGGACCAGCATCATCCGCTGGTGACACTGCTGGTGCTCTGCGAGAGTGCCCTCTTCCGGGTGCCGACGGTGGCTTCGACGATATACATCCGAGAGCCTCGCGTGGCGGAGTTCTATGTCCGCCGCCATTTCATGCAGTTTGTGCGCCTCTACAAGCCATCTGCCGATCCACGGCTCTTGAAGCTATGCTGCCTCCATCTGAAGACCCTCCTTGCACTTGCAGGCGCCAAAAGCGATGTTCCACGACGCGCTTTACACCAATTCTGTGTTGTCGGGTTCCTCGTGGGCGAGGTGGACCTTGAGCATGAGATCACGCAGATGCGTGACCGGTTCCTCCGGGCGGTGAAGACTAAGAACGCGGGTGCTTCCTCAGTCAGCCCGTGTGCGCAGACGCGCGGGGTCCTCGGCACCGTTGCCGCAGCGCCGGCGGCTCCCGCGCCGTTGCTCTTGTCGCCGCCCGCGCCGCCAGCAGCGCCGCCGGCCCCCATGGAGGCTAACAGTGTCCCAGCCTTCCAGATGAAGAGGGCGATGTCGGTGCCGAAGCTATCCTTCAAGGGCGTCCGCCCAAGCCTTCAGGGTTGCTCTGGCCTGGGCGCGCCGCCACCCGAGGAGCCCCAGGGCCCGCCGGGCTCGAACGCGACGTTGTCCCTGCCGCCCGCGCCGCAGCCACCCTCCCTGGCGCTCTTGGGCGCGCCCCCGGCCAAGCCCAAGGGGGCTGAGGTGGGCGAGAAGAAGAGCGGCAACAGCAGCGTCTGGGCGTCTGGCTCGGGCGTGCCCAAGCTCAGCCTCCCGAGCTCCATCTCCCGGGGCGGGGACCCGGGCACAGGCTCCACGATTGCATCCGCGGGCGCGCCCGACTCAGGACCCGGTGTCGACACTCCCATCCGCGCTTTGGGCCGCCACGGCGCGGGAGTGCACACGTTGCGGGCGCAATCCCTCCTCGTCGAGCTCTCGGCTGGCAAGCCCTCGGTGGAGTTGAGCTTGCAGTATTGGGTGCCCAAGGAGGGTCTCGAGGACAAAGTGCATGTTGATCTTCACCTCACGGTCCTGGGCCAGCTAGGGGAGGGGCGTCGGGTCGGACCCGTGGTGCCTCGGTTGGCCATAGGTGTCGGCGACGCCAACGACCGGCAGTCGAGCCAGGACTCCAGGATCTCCGCGGACTCCCGGATCTCTGCCACGTCGACGGCATCGTCGCTGACGACGCCAGCCACGGCGAGCACCTGCGGCAGCGTGCATGGGAGCTCGCATGTTAGCCTCGGTGGGGGCGAGCGGCCCTTGTTCAGGGCCAGTGTGGGCGCTGGGTCCAAGACACCACCAAAGGCACTGCTCAAACCGGGCTCCAACTCCTCGGACGATGAGAGCTCGCGGAGCCATGAGTCGCACCACACAGGCACTCCGAGCCACGCGGGCACTCCGCAGCCGCCCCCCCCGTTTTCAGCCATGACGGGGAGTTCCCAGACATCGCTGGCGCTAGGGGCGCCAACGCTACCGCCACCACCTGCAGAACCGGGCTCGGCAGTGGGCGCTGCTCCGCACCCGCCGGTGATGGGGCAGCGGAAGAGCTTGATCCCAAGATTGTCTTTCGGCGGATTGCGGCCGAGCCTGCAGGGTTGCTCCGGTTTGGGTGCGCCACCGCCCGAGGAGCCGGGGCAGGAGCAGGCACCAGTGCCTAAGATGCCAATGTCGTTGCCTGCGCCGCCGCCTGCAGAGCCGGAGAGGGCATATTCGGGACAGTTGTCCCCGCCACCGCCATCGGAGTCAGACTCTGATGCAGACTCACCGTCACCGGCTGCGGCCCCGCCACCCAGCTCAATTCAGGTCTCTCTCCCTGTGGTGCCCGCACCCCCCGAGAGCGCGCTGGCGATGCTGCACTCCCCGACGCAGCCACCAAACCTATCGGCCACAATAGGCGCAGGACCACCGGCGTTGTCATCAGCGTTGCAGGTCCCCAAGCGTGGAGTCCCCAAGCTCTCTTTCAAGGGGGTGAGGCCCAGCATGCAGGGTTGCTCCGGCCTCGGCGCACCACCTCCCGAGGAGCCAGCCCCGCCGGCAGCACAGGCGGCGGCATTGCCCCCTCCGCCGGCGAAGGCAGAGAGCAAGGCCGCTGGGCCGGTGCAGGGGAAGCCGCCGGCGCCGGCGCAGGCGTCATCCGTAGCCTCTGCACACGGGCAAGACCCCGCCGCTCCTCCCTCAGATGCCTCCGCCATGCAGGTCGACCTTCCCTCAACGGGGCTCATCAACCAGAACCTCTTCTACTGGGAGGCGAGGCAGCGGCGGCGGATCTACCAAGATGTCGAGCTACAGTCCCTGATGATCAGTCTGATCTTGGCGCTCATTTTGAATCCTAAAAGCGGGCTCCTTGATTCGCGCTACTGCGACCAGTATCCTTTGCGATGCAACAAGCTCAATATACCCTACCTCCTCCACCTTCATCTCAACCATGCGGCGAACCTTCAGGCCTTCAGTCAGCTCCTGGCGCAGGTAGAGTCCATCAGCAGTATCGGAGGCTTCCGGTTGCTCAAGATGTTCAGTGAGAAGGCGATGCATCGGTGGATGTACACCAACTGGGTTAGGATCGGGGGTGGCGCCTTTGGCACCGTGTACCACAGCACGGTGGACTTTGCAGAGAGTAGCAGCAGCACTGTTGCGGTAAAGCAGATTCAGAAGGCAGGGTCGATCGGTGATCGGTGTGTCTTCTATGACATCTTCAGTGAGGCAATATGCTTGGACAGCGTGCGATTCGAGAAGCATGTGTGCCAACTTCATGACTATGGATGCGATGAGACGGGGTTCTGGCTTGTGATGAGGTACTACCCGTCTAATCTGAAGAAGTGGCGCGAGTCGTTGACTGGCTCAATACAGGATAATCTACCCAAGCTTCTCGCCATCTTTGGCCAGATAGTCAAGGCAATCCACACACTTCACCGCCATGGAATTGTGCACTATGACCTGAAGTGTGACAATATCATGATGGATCCAAGTTGGGGGGATGGAGTTGGGTACCAAACCGATGACGGCGAGAGCGTCCCGTATATTGCCATCGGCGACTTTGGTGAGTCACGGGTCATCTCGAGCGACGGTGACGAGTTGGACCGGCGGAACCGAGGGACAGAGCTCTTGAAGCCGCCAGAGATGCTGGAGTTGGAAAAGCAGGCCCGGGTGAGCGACAAAGAACACAACCGCCTCCGGAAGGTGGGAACAAATCAGTCCGCCGATGTGTGGTCGTTGGGATGCCTTCTCTTTGAGTTGCTGACCGGCCGCTTCCTCTTCCAGGACTTTGATTGGCCTGCGTTCTACACTCGCGTCACAGGCAAGGCGGGGCATCAGGAGGTGATTGACGAGCCGAATCGTAGATTGTTAGAGGGGCACACGCACCTCCTGGAGCTCATCAACCAGATGCTCCAGCGGGACCCCCACAAGCGCCCAACAATCCGTGGAGTCATGCTGAATTTCCAGAAGTGCCTAGAGCGCATCCGCACCACTCAAACGCGATTGCCGCTCAGCCGAGCATCATCGACCTTCAAAGGCGAACGTGCTGTTTCTAGTACCAGTGAGGCAGGCAGCGGTGTGCCAGACTCACCTGCAAGCATCGCTCGTAGTATCGGGGGCAGTTCTGAAGGGGGAGCCTCGGCACAAAACCAGCCGATTGCGCCCAACCGACCCCTCGTGTGTGCAATCAGTGACGGGATCGACACATACTTTTCAAAGGTGCTCCAGGACTTGTGCGTAGTCGAGGTCTGCGATGGGGACCTCCCAAAGCGCACCCAGGCCCCCGGGAAGAGTGCCGCCAGTGGTGTTTGGGCGGCGCTTGTCCCGCAGTTGATGCAGCACGCTTGGACACACGTCGTGGACTTCCGTCTGCCGGGCGCCGCCCCGATACCATGGTTCAGCTCGGAGCAGCCATCTTGCATGTTGCGAGCACCTTGGCCATCTGGCACTCGGAGCAAGGAGGATTTCTTGCTTTTCATGCCGACTCTCTTTGATTTCTTGCGACATGCGGCTGTCACTCGAGGCGTTGTCCTTTTTGTTGATGGTACCGTCGCAAGCAAGGCTGAGGCGCCCGAGAGTGTGGCGGCAGAGAGCGTGGGTGAAAGCGGTGGTGTCGCAATGTCAGCTGTTGTCGCGGTGCTCTCCGAGCGATTGCGGCAGCCGGTCTACGACACGATGTCATATTTGAGCTCGCAAGTGTTGATACCAGCCATTCGGCCTGACATAGTTACCATGCTCGCGAAGGTGCGAAGCGCTGCACGACCCGCGGCACGGGGGACTGTTCGCGTCGCGTGTGTTTGCGGCAGCTGCTCCTGGCATGTGCCAGAGGCTTGGTTGAGACCGTCGCCTGGTCCAGACCACTCAAGTCGCGAGGCAAGCCCCATCCAGACCTGCTGCTGCACGCCACACATGGCAAACGCACACACTTGCCCGGGCCAAGGCTCGTGTGACACAACGGCACGGTGGTTCCGGGCGCGCTTCGGGGCGGCCATGACCGGCATGCGCTGGCTTCGGCTGCCAGAGGGCGTGAGCGCCGAGGACTGCAACGACCGCAGCGCCGACGGCGTTCACGGGGAGCTCGCGCGGGGCATCGCGGTGCAGGCGGAGCCGGTGCCCGACAGGCGCGATCAGCCGGGGCGGCAGCAGGCGGAGGCGTGGCAGCGCTTCCGCTGCCGCTCCTGCAGCGTGCTCACCCACGCGGTGCGGAAGACGGGGCGCGGGCGCGTGCACACCGCGCTCGTGTGCTCGTACGAGCGCAGCCGCTGCCGCGCCGCGCTGCGGGACGAGGAGCAGGCGGAGGGCGACCGCGACGACATCGCCGCGGCGGAGGGGCTCATGGTCCTGCCGCCCGATGAGGACGGCCCGACTCCGCCTGGTTGGGGCCTGCGCTTCCAGGAGGCACGTCTCGAGGACATCATGCTCCCCCGAGCGCAGGCACGCGCCCAGGAGCGGTTGTGACGGCGAGGGGGCCCTCTCACGGGAGGCGCCGCCGCTGGCAGAGGGTGCTAAGATTGCCGCCAAGGGGCCGGGCATCGGCGGCAGCACGGATGCTGACTCCGGTGCCGAGGCCGCTTGGGGGTGCCCTTCCGCGATCTGGACGGATGTGCAGGGCGCGTGTTCTCGG
>NYTZ01000149.1 GCA_002683735.1 Flavobacteriales bacterium | reverse complement strand
GCTTTCGTGGCTGGGATTCGCCGCCCCCCCAGAATTGACCTGGGATGAAGGGTTCATGCTGCCAGTGGTAGAGCAACTCGCCGACCGCTGGCCTGAGCCCTCGGTTTTCTGGGATTTTGAGGACACCAAGGGGCCAGGCTTTTTTGTCCCCGCTGCGATCTTGTTCGATGCGGGGGTCGGCTTGGAAGGGCTGCGATTGATCAACTTGATGCTGGCCATCTGCTCCGCCGGGCTGATAGGCATGTTGGTGAAAAAGAATTGGTGCGCCGCCGCTGCCGTTGGTCTTTTGCTAGCGCTCCTGCCGTACCACGCGGTCCTCAGTCACTTGTTCATGAGCGAGACCTCATTTGTTTTAGGAAGCATCATCTTGGGAATCCTCGCAACCGCCGGACCGAAAGGGCAACCTGGAGTTTGGCGACCACTGGCCTTTGGATTGGGTTTGGCCATTCTGTTGCACCATCGAGTGCACGCCGTAGTCCCAGCCGCGGCTGCAGTTCTAGTTGCATTTCAACGTGATGGCTCACCCGCTTGGCGTTACGGACTTGCTGGACTCGCGGCCGGCATCTTGCGGCTGCCGCTGTATCTTGAGTGGGGCGGTTTGGTCAGCCCCGAATACGCGAATCGCTATGGGATGGGATTCTCACCTGAAGCAGTGGTCTATCTGCTTGGCGCAGTCGCCCCATTGGTGTGGGTTGGGGTTCCTCTTGGATGGTCGAAGAGGCCAACGCTAATGGCTTGGGTGGGAGTTTTGACTGTCATGATTGCTTTGGTGACCGGACCAGACCTTGCGAGTCCCGATGGTGGCGTCCGTCCTGATGGCACGTTCCCCCTTCGTTTTCAGGGTCTTCTTGCCACTGCAGTTCTCAAGTTGCCCCTCAGTATTCAACCATTCGCGCTGACTCTTTCTGTTGCGATGGGCACGATGGGGCTCACTGGCCTCTACCTCCAACTGCCCAAACCAGGACTTGACGAAAACGATGGCTTCCCAAGGTACGGGTGGTACCTCCTCGCTTTTGGATGTTTGCTCTACGTCGCGACGCGGGGCGCGGTCTATGACCGCTATCTGCTGTGCTTTGGCTGTGGCCTCCCCATCCTGCTGGTGCGTCATGCGCCAGGCTGGTCGGTTGCCGGACAAGGTTGCTTCTGGTTGCTGCTGACGTTGTGGTCTGCCAGCAATTGGCTCCTCCCGACCTCTTAATCCGGTCCCCGACTTCCAAAGAAGACTGCCAACGCATCGTCTCGAATCAATTCAAAGTCGAAATCAAGACAACTCTTTTGCGCACAAAAAGCCCCCCGACTGAATCGGGGGGCTCGGTTTGCAAAATAAAGTGGGAAGAACTTGCTTACGGGCAAGGTCCGAAGGCAGACAGCAAGCCCACCAAGTCACTGAACTCGACGGTACCGGATCCATCAACATCTTCAGGACATCCGGAGCATGAGCTACCCCACGCCGAAAGCAAGGAGACGAGGTCGTTGAACTCAACGCTGCCATTGCCATTGACGTCGCCCGGGCATGGTGGGCCGTCATCAATGCACTCGGTGGCCAAGAGACGAACACCGTCAACAGCGGCTTCAACAACCGAGCCATCTCCGGTGTCTTGAGCAATAAATCGGATGCGGAAATTGTTGCTGTTTTGCACGTAAGTGCTCACCAAGAACTCTTTCTGGTACCAGCCGCCATCAGCCTCGGCCACTGGGCCAACCACTTCAAGGCCAACCCAACTCAGTCCACCATCGCCCGACACTTGGACCAGCATGGTGTCTTGGTTTGGCGAAGCACCAACCACGTTGTTGAACCAACGCGAGTACGAAATCACCGATCCGGGTGCGGATGCGTCCAAGGTTGGAGAAGTCAAAATGGTCTGACCATCGTCGACATCGCTATTGCAGTTGCTTGCGCTGGAGTTATCAGTCAAGAAGCAAATGCCTGAACCATCGGCGTCGCTTGGAGGATCACCACGATCACAATCGATCGGGACACCGCGTCCCCATTGTCCGTCTACCGCACCGCCACTCACAGTCCAGCCGGTATCGGTTTGGAAATCATCCTCAAACGAAATGATCTCGCCAGTAGCACCAACTCCTGAGAATCGGACGTTTGGTGCAGGCACAGAAGTTTGACCACCTGGCCAGTAGAACACGTCGCCGGTGGTGGCTTCCGAGGAGAAGTAGTAGCCCACAGCTTCGTCACACTCGATATCCGAGAAAGCCAAGACGTACTGGTTGTTGGCCACTTGCGGCATTGCCAGAGCATCAACCGTTCCATCAGAACGAGCGATGTACATGGTGCCGGTGTTCGGCACTGGCTGGAAAGAGATGCCAGAGACGTTCATGGCAAAATCAACGCCATCGAATGGGTTGATTGTGGACGGGGTCCCGGCAGGGAACTGGAAGTCGAGGCCCGACAGTTCGGGAGCATCGAATCCGTGAACGGCGAACCCAGCGGCAATTTCAAAATAGTTCGGAGAACCGTTGTTGAGATTGCCATCGTTGTCATCCAAGGTGAGGATGTCGATCAAGATGTCCTGTTGAATGGAACCACCGGAGTGCAAAGGGATCATGTTGACATACAGATCACCCATGTAAAAATTAGCTTCATCTGGCGTCATTCCACTGTCTTCAAATGCCGCAACACAGTCCCAAACACAGCCGGAGATCAATTGGCCGCACGAGTGAATTGCTGATCCGCAAGAAGAACAGCCAGAAGGGTCAAAGGTGCAAGTATTGTCGGCGTTACGGATACCGCTATTGCAGTCGTTGGTAAAGAATCCCCGGGCGAGCTGCGAGTCACGCTCAATCAACACCCCCATGACATCGCCGGACCCTTCACCAAATTCATTTTGTCCCGATCCACCAACATTGACCAAGTGGTGACCATATTCGTGGTGAACAATTACCGAGAACGCAGTGTTGTTGCATCCCCCACCCGCGTTGTAGAAGTTGATAGACGAACCGTTGTAGAACGCATTGCAACTGCCCGAAACCCCGATGTTGATATCCCAATCAAATTGATTGCCGATCGTCGGATAAGAAGGGTTCCGAGCCAATGTGAAATCACGAACCACATTTGATTCGATGTAGGCGTTCATGGCCGCCTTGCCGGATTCATTTGTGGGATTCAGAGCGATATTAAAAGGAAGCCCAGGCTCAATGGTTACCGTCTGGCTGTAAGGCGTGCCCGATGAATAATTCACATCGAAATAACGACCGTCAACTGTCAAAGTACGTTGTCCTCCAACCAAGCCTGTGGCATTCCCGTTGTAATCCGTGTACACGGTTCCATTGATGTTGTCCGGGATGGCCAAGTAGGGCATGCCTACTTGCACTTCGGGATCGCATGCTTCGGCCCGACTGGTGATGGTATTGGCCCCGGTCACCACGCCGTCAATGCCTGTGGCTGAAGCAAAGATAGCACTAGCGATACGCTCGTTGTGCGTACAGTTGAGGACGAGGTTTTCTTTACGTAAGAGCTCTCCAGAATTGGCATCAATGATGTAACGAGCTTTCTGGTAGTTGTCGAGATCACGAACGGTTCCCACTTCAGCATCAAAAACATAGGCAAATGATGCCGGAACGCTTTCGAAGTCATACCCGGCATAAACCACCATTTCTGGTTCCGACACGTACACAAAATCGCTGCCCAAGAAGTCTTCCGCGCGAGCATCCACCATGCTTCGATCGATGCCCTCAGGCTTCGAGACTCCAATCAGAGCTTCAACGTTACGAAGATCAGTACCAATTGACACCGCCGGGAATGCAGACTCATTTCGAACCAAGACCTGCAAGCGGCTGTTGTAGACCGGAACGCCTTGCACATTTTGCTTGAAGTAGACCGCAGTGAACTTGTAGGTCTGGGTCTCCCGATCCCACATGAGGGTTTGCTCGGTGCGATCGTCGCCAGGGAATGGTCCTGCCAACATCAGATTTTTGGGAGCGAGACCCCAGATTCCAGACCACTTACGCACCACGTTCATCGCGGTTTCTCTTGGTGAGGAACCGGTTTCCATTGGGCGACCGAAAATACGATTCAGTCGCCCGTCGGGTGCGTTCCATGTGCCCACACCAGGAAATTCTGTTTGCAAGCGCTGAAGTTCAAATGCATCAACAATCGGACCAGTGTTCTGGATCTCAGTCGTCAGGAGAGCTCCTGAAACAAGACCGACGGTCATGGTGGACAAAAAGGGCATGGTCACTCCGTTAAAAGCATGCGGGCCAATCGGCCCCCACTGGTCAATAAGGTCCCCAATTTGGGACATGTCAACTTATCTATACGTTGATATGAAGTACAGGATGCATGCTTACGGAATTGTTCGTATAAATGAACGAGTTCATGGCCACCAGACTCTAGAATGTCCGAGAATCTGCCAAGCGTGGCGTATTTCACTACTCTCAGGTCTTCTTGAGCAGAGGAGAATCAGTGATGTCCCACCGCATTGAACACGGGATGGTGGCTCCCGCCCCAGAACATCTGCTGGATTGGATTCAGGCGAATCGGGCCGACATGCGCCCTCCGGTATCCAACAAGTACCTCTACGACGGTCAAGATTTCTTTGCCATGTGCATCGCCGGGCCAAACGCAAGGAACGACTTCCATATCACCGACAGTGAGGAATTCTTTTTGCAGCTGCAAGGCGACATCGTGGTCACCCTTTTGGAAGAAACCGGACCTCGGCATGTTCGTATCCGCGAAGGTGAGACCTTCATGATTCCCGGCGGCGTGCCCCACGCACCTCAGCGTCCTCCCAACACTTTGGGTCTGGTGATCGAGAGGCGGCGCCCTCCTGGCGAGCAAGAGGCGCTTCGCTTCGTGTGCGAGACTTGCGGGGCGGTGGTCGAAGATTTGGCCTTTGACTGCGCGGACATTGTCGAACACTTCCGAGAAGCCATGTTGGCTTTCTGGGATGATGAAGAGCGTTCTACCTGCCAGTGTGGAACCCGGGTTATGCCGCCCCAACCTATTGAGCGAATTGAATTTGAACCTGAGGTGAGGATTATTCGGAAGGGGGACCAGTGAATCGACTGATCGACGTTCACGCCCACTTGCTTCCTTCGGAACTTCCGGACATGAAAGCGCTAACAGGTCGCTCCGGCTGGATTTCTCTGGATGCCAACCAAGATGGCCGAGTGATCATGCGGCAAGATGATCAAGTGTTCAGAACCGTTGAGCCTGAATGCTGCTGCGCTGACCGTCGCAGAGCATTTAATGATGCCCACGGTGTGGATGTTCAAGTGGTCTCAACCGTGCCGGTTCTGTTTTCCGACTTTGCTCCGGCCTCGGAAGCGTTGCATCTTCACCAATACCTGAACAATCACTTCTCGGAGGTGCAACATCGTCACCCCGATCACTTTCTGGCTCTCGGCACCGTGCCTTTGCAGGAACCACAGTTGGCCGTCGAAGAGTTGCGTCGCATTGCCGAAATCGGCCTCGTTGGCGTACAGATCGGCACCCATGCGGGCGGTCGAGAACTGGATGACCCTCATTTTGATCCCTTCTGGGAAACGTGTATTGAACTTGACCTCCCCCTTTTGATCCACCCTTGGGACATGGTCGGCTCAGACCGGATGGGCCGCCACTGGTTGCAATGGCTGGTGGGCATGCCCAGCGAAACTGCTCTCGCCGTGGCTTCAATGATGTTGGGTGGCGTCTTCGAAAAGCACCCGGATCTTCGGGTTTGCTTTGCGCATGGCGGAGGAGCATTTCCCTTTATCTTGGGACGAATTGATCATGGCTTTCGCATGCGGCCAGACTTGGTAGCCACCAAAAGTCAATCTTTGCCGAGTTCGCTATTGGGTCGCTTTTGGGTCGATTCGGGCGTCCATGACGACGACGCCCTTCGGTTCTTGGTCGACCGCATCGGACCCGATCGTGTGTGCGCGGGATCTGATGCCCCGTTCCCTCTCGGTGAAGCCGTTCCAGGCGAATCGGTGATGCAATCCCAACAACTCACCCAAGACGAGCGACAACGCATATTGTGGGACAATGCCCTCGCGTTCTTGGGCGATCGTGCCCGAGGCCGACTGCAACACCATTTTTCCCACGCTTAAAAAATTACTCGCCAATGACCACTTCTCGACTCGAACTGTTGCATGCCGAAGCGCTTCGTCTCGATAAAAGCGACCCCGCTCCGAAGCGGGATGACTTTGAGCTGCCCCGAAACAGCGAAGGCACGCTGGCGTACCTCACTGGCAACAGTCTGGGACCTCTGCCCAAACAAACCAGAGACGAACTGGCCACCGAACTGGACGACTGGGGCCGCTTGGCCGTCGACGCCCACTTTGAAGGTCAAAATCCGTGGTACGACGCCCACCTCGCCCTTGCCGAACCGGGCGGGCGACTGGTTGGCGCTCACGCCCACGAAGTAGTTTGGATGAACGGACTCACCGTCAACCTCCACCTGCTGCTCGCCAGCTTTTGGCGACCGCAGGGGAACCGAACCAAAATCCTGATGGATGCCCCTGCTTTTCCCAGTGACACCTATGCCATCAAATCGCACTTGCGTCAGCGCGGCTTTGATCCTGATGAGCATTTGATCATCGTCAACGAGGGAACCGAAGAGGCCACAGCGCCTGAGGTGTTCGAGGCGGCCATTGCAGACGCCGGAGATACGTTGGCACTCGGCATGATTGCTGGGGTAAATTTCCTCACTGGACAAGTCCACCCCATTGCTCGAATCACGAAAGCCTTGCATGACGTGGGCGCTTTAGCCGGCTGGGACCTCGCCCACGCAGCGGGGAACATTCACCTGCAACTTCACGAAGACCAAGTGGACTTTGCGGCCTGGTGTTCATACAAATATCTCAACGGTGGACCGGGTGGCCTGTCCGGGGTCTTCATTCATGAACGGCACGCTCAAGACACCAGTCGCCCGCGATTTGGTGGTTGGTGGGGAAACGATCCCTCAACTCGATTCAAGATGCACCAGATCCCCGACTTCCATCCCGTACCCACGGCCGACGCGTGGCAGCTGTCCAACCCCCCCATCTTGGCGTTGGCTCCGCTGCGTTCGGCGTTGGCTTTGTTCGATGAAGTCGGCATGACCAACCTCCGATCGCGAAGCCAGCGACTGACGGGATGGCTCCGCGAACAGCTTCCACCTTGGGTCAACGTGATGACTCCGCAAGGTGCACAAGGGGCCCAACTTTCACTGCGAGTGGACCATGCCGATGGAGTGCAACGCTCCTTGCAGCGTGAGGGTGTGGTGTGTGATGTTCGAAAGCCAAACATCATTCGCGCGGCTCCAGCGCCTTTGTACAACTCCTACGAAGACGCCTTTCGACTGGTGCGGGCCCTGACGATGGCCCATGAGTCTGGAAGCACCGCATGACGCACCCGCAAGTGATTGTGGTTGGGGCTGGATTGGCGGGAAGTCTGCTGGCCACGCTTCTCGGGCAAAGGAACATCAAGACTTTGGTCCTGGAAGCTCGACGCGATCCACGACAACACGGATCCCAAGGTGGACGATCCATCAACCTGGCCCTCTCAACGCGAGGCCGTACAGCATTGGCCCGCGCCGGCCTCGAAGCG